>NZ_JBEXSH010000034.1:0-22061 GCF_040613555.1 Streptomyces sp. NPDC006265 | reverse complement strand
CCAGGGGCAGCTCGACCGCCTCGACCGGCGGGCCGCCCACGCCCAGCGGCGGTCCTTCGACACAGGGGCGTCTGTTTCACGTGAAACAGACGCCCGGTAGGTCGTCGAGCCGGGCACCGTCGCCTTCTGGACCGACGGCGACGCCCTCGTCCTCCCCTACGGACCCACGCCGACCTCACGGGGCGACGAGTGCCGCCTCGCCGGCCCGTGCAATGTCCTGGGCCGTCTCGACGGCGACCCCGGCCTGCTCGCGACCGCGCGGGACGGCGACCCCGTACGCGTGGAACTCCTGGACGCCTGACCTGGCCAGCGGAGCCCCACCGCTTCTTGCGGACCCTCACCGCTCCTCGCGGACGCCCACCGCCTGTCGCCGAGCTCTACAGCTCTTTGCGGAACCCTTCCGACACCTTCAGGAAGATGTCGTTCGCCTCGGCCTCCCCGACCGTCACCCGCACCCCCTCACCCGGGAACGGCCGGATCACCACACCCGCCTGCTCGCACGCCTGCGCGAACGCGACCGTGCGCTCCCCCAGCCGCAGCCACACGAAGTTGGCCTGGGTCTCGGGTACCGTCCAGCCCTGCGAGCGCAACCCTTCGACCACGCGCGTGCGCTCGCACACGAGCGAGCCGACCCGGCCGAACAGTTCGTCCTCGGCCCGCAGTGAGGCGATCGCCGCCTCCTGCGCGAGCTGGCTCACGCCGAACGGCACCGCCGTCTTGCGCAGCCCCGCGGCCACCGGTTCGTGGGCGATGGCGAAACCGACGCGCAGGCCGGCGAGACCGTACGCCTTGGAGAAGGTCCGCAGGACGCAGACGTTGGTCCGGTCGCGGTAGATCTCGACGCCATCCGGCACCTCGGGGTCGCGGATGAACTCGCGGTAGGCCTCGTCGAGAACCACCAGCACATCGCTCGGCACCCGGTCGAGGAAGCGCTCCAGCTCCGCCCGCCGCACCACCGTGCCGGTCGGGTTGTTGGGGTTACAGACGAAGATCAGCCGCGTCCGGTCGGTGATCGCGTCGGCCATCGCGTCAAGGTCGTGCACATCCCCGGGCGTCAGCGGCACCTGGACCGACGTCGCGCCGCTGATCTGCGTGATGATCGGGTACGCCTCGAATGACCGCCAGGCGTACATGACCTCGTCACCAGGGCCTGAAGTGGCCTGGATCAGCTGCTGGGCGACACCGACCGAACCGGTGCCGGTGGCCAGGTGGGAGAGGGGCACGCCGAACCGCTCGGACAGCTCGTTCATCAGCCCCGTACAGGCCATGTCCGGGTAGCGGTTGAAGTTGCCGGCCGTCGCCGTCACGGCCTCCATCACGCCCGGCAGCGGCGGATACGGGTTCTCGTTGGAGGACAGCTTGTAGGCCACCGGACCACCTGCCGCGGCGGGCTTGCCCGGCTTGTAGGTGGGGATCCCCTCCAGCTCGGCGCGCAGCTTGGGGCTCGTCTCGCTCACCGCAGTCCTCCTCGTGAAGACCGGCGGCCCATGACCGCCGCCGACATCCAATGCTGCTCACCCTATGAGGATTCAGCGCCGCTGCGTATAGCCACGACCGAGCGGCCGACTCCGGCCTCCCCCGTCCCACCGGCATCAGGGGCATCACCGCACCAAGGCGTACGAATCCGGGGGCGCGCTGCACATATATCTATGCGCCGGTGGTGCACGCCGTGGCGCGCATCCCCCGTGCAGGTGAGTTGAGACCTCTTCGCAACATCGACCCCTTGGCAGGCCCGCGCGCGCCGACAAGACACGTACTGGCATGAGAGCGCTCAACGCCCTTGGTTTCCCAAGCAATTGGGGCTAAATGATCATGCAGAAACGTGCCTGTCAACGCGTGCATATGCTTCCGCACTACCCCACCGCATGAGCCCTACTATCGGCTCGCCATGACAGCAGCAGGGAAGCACCAGGTGAGCCGCGCGGAAACCTCACGGCGAGGCAGTCGGCCGGGTCGGGCCGGCATCAGAGACGTGGCCGCCGCCGCCGGAGTCTCCATCACGACCGTCTCCGACGCCCTCAACGGCAAGGGCCGGCTCCCGGACGCCACTCGGCGCCATGTCCGGGAAGTCGCCGACCGGCTGGGCTACCGGCCCTCGGCCGCCGCCCGGACCCTCCGTACCGGCAAGTCGGGACTCATCGGCCTGACCGTGACCACGTACGGGGACGAACCTTTCACCTTCACGGAGTTCGCGTACTTCGCCGAGATGGCGCGGGCCGCCACCTCCGCCGCGCTCGCCCGCGGCTACGCCCTCGTCATCCTGCCCGCGACGTCCCGCCACGACGTGTGGTCGAACGTCGCCCTGGACGGCACGGTCGTGATCGACCCCTCCGACCAGGACCCGGTCGTCAGCGAACTCGTCCGGCAGGGGCTGCCGGTCGTCTCCGACGGCCGCCCGGCCGGTGCGCTGCCGGTCACGGCCTGGGTCGACAACGACCACGAGTCCGCCGTCCTCGGCATCCTCGACCACCTGGCCGACGCCGGCGCCCGCCGCATCGGCCTGCTGACCGGCACGACCACGGACACGTACACCCACCTGTCGACCACCGCGTACCTGCGCTGGTGCGAGCGCGTAGGCCAGGATCCGGTGTACGAGGCCTACCCGGCGCACGATCCGTGCGCGGGCGCCGTCGCCGCCGACCGGCTCCTCGCCCGGCCCGACCGACCCGACGCGGTCTACGGACTGTTCGACCCGAACGGCACCGACCTGCTCGCCGCCGCCCGCCGCTACGGCCTGCGCGTCCCCGAGGACCTGCTGCTGGTCTGCTGCAGCGAGTCCACGGTGTACGCCAACACCGAGCCGCCCATCACCACGCTCTCCCTGAAGCCGCGCCGCATCGGCACGGCGGTGGTCCAGCTCCTCATCGACGCCATCGAGGGAGTGGACTCCGACCACCCGGTGCAGCAGGTGATACCGACGGAGCTGATCGTGCGCACCTCGTCCCAGCGACGCCCGCAGCGCACGACGGTCAGCCCGCCGCGATCACCCGAGGGGACGTAGGCCCCGGGTGCGGTCCTTCAGGCCCGCACCCAGGGCAATGGAAGGCCGTACTCCTGGGGAGAAACAGGGCCTGTCCCCCGGAGAGAAGGGATCGTTCTCGCGAAGAGAAGAAGAGCGAGGACGGTCACACGGTGGTCAAAGCCCGGCTCAATCGGGGCGAAAGCCGCGGTGAACTGGACTCTTGCTCTGATTCACCACCCCTGGGTCATCACATGGCGCGATCCGCATTCCTATGATGGGCCCACGACACCCGCGGGCCGCTACGACCAGGCAGTCCGATGCGGTGCAATGCGGCGCGATGGTGGAGGGGTCGATGACTCAGGGGGCCGGTCAGGGACCCGAGGTGGAGCGGACGGCGACGTTGCGCGACTTCCGGGTGCCCGCGTACGTCCACGAGGCCGGTCCGCACGTCCACAGCGTCCACCCCGGCGAGGTCACCCCGCCCTCCGAGGAGACCTGCCCCGAGGGGTACACGCCGACCCAGCGCGACCTTCCCGTCGTCAACCGGGGTGACACTGTCCAGGTGACCGTGGACCCCGAGACCGCCGCCCCCCAGGCCTCCACCGGGCAGGGCCCGCTGTACGTCGTGGGTGACGTGCACGGCTACCTCGACCAGCTGGTGTCGGCCCTCCAGGAGAAGGGCCTGCTCGACGCCGCCGGCAACTGGTGCGCGGGCACCGCCCGACTGTGGTTCCTAGGCGACTTCACCGACCGGGGCCCGGACGGCATCGGCGTCATCGACCTGGTGATGCGGCTGTCCGCCGAGGCCGCCGCGGCGGGCGGCTACTGCAAGGCGCTCATGGGCAATCACGAGCTGCTGTTGCTGGGCGCGAAGCGGTTCGGCGACACCCCCGTCAACTCCGGCGCGGGCACCGCCACCTTCCAGGCGGCCTGGCTGCTCAACGGCGGCCAGAAGACCGACATGGACCGCCTCCAGGACCACCACCTGCAGTGGATGTCCCGCCTGGACGCGGTGGAGGAGGTGGACGGCCACCTGCTCGTCCACTCCGACACCACCGCCTACCTCGACTACGGCCGCTCCATCGAAGAGGTCAACGACACCGTCCGCGAGACGATCACCCGCAACGACGCGGACGAGGTCTGGGACCTGTTCCGCAAGTTCACCAAGCGGTTCTCCTTCCGCGACGAGGGCGGAGCCGACGCCGTGCGCGCCCTGCTCGATACGTATGGGGGCACCCGCATCGTTCACGGCCACAGCCCGATTCCGTATCTGCTGGGCGAGGTCGGCTCCGAGGACGACGAGGACAACCGCGACCCCGTGATCGAGGGACCGCACGTCTACGCCGGCGGACTCGCCATCGCCATGGACGGCGGCGTGACCATGGCCGGAAAGCTGCTGGTCCAGCAACTGCCTTTGGATACGTGAACGTTCACCGGGCAGGTGCTCCCGGTCAGAGGACCGGACCGGTGAGGGGCCAATTTCGGTAAACCCCCTGTCACCGCATACCGTCGCCGCTCTACCATCGGCTTATCCGTAGCAGGCTCCCCTCCGTTTCTGCCCGACGGCTCGTCAGCATGCCGAGCCCCAAGCCCTACGGAGCATCGGGGGATGCACATGAACAGCGTTCCGCAGCACCTGCTGAGCGAAGACCGCCAGGAATACGAGCGGATCCTCGATGAGGCGCTGCGCTCCGCACCACACCATCCGGAACGGGCCGCTGTAGGACAGCGCCTCAACCCCGAACAGCTGCGCACCATGGCGCTGAACGCCACCGCGCTCATCACGGCGGCCGCGTCGACCGAGTACCAGCACTACGTCAAGGTCCGCGACGAACTACGGCAGCCGGCGTCGGCCGCCACACCCGCCATGGGTGACTCCGGTTCCTCCGAGCCGGGTACGGGCGCCTCGGGGCTCGCCGCGACCATGGGAGGGGTCGCCGAGACCGCCGGCGCGGGCGCCGTCGCCGTCGTCGCCGTGCTCGCACCCGTCCTGGCCGGAACCGCCGCGGCGATCTTCCTGCTCGTCGGCTACATCCTGCGGATGCTCGACCCCGGGCAGGGGTTCGCCCGGACCATGCTCACCACGGGCTGGGTGTTCGGCGCCGTGACCGCGGTCGCGATCCTCGTGGCCGCCGTGGGGCTGCTGCTCACCGCCCTGCGCAACAAGCCCACGGCCCAAGGCGGGCCGTACGGCGAACTGCAGGGCGAAGTGGCCCAGGCGAAGGAGGCCTGGCACGAGGCCCTGCTGGAACGCGGCATCCTGCCCTTCCTGCGCGAGGCTCTCGTCGACCCCGGCACGGCCGCCGCGCTGCACCACACGCCGTCGTCGACGCCGGTCAGCCGCATGCCCCACCTCGGCTACGACCGCCCCGGGTTCACCAGCCCGGACGACGGCGACCGCGGCTCGCGCCCCAGCTTCAGCAGTCCGGACTACAGCAGCCCGGACTTCGGAGGGCCGGAGCACCAGCCGGAGTAGCACCCGTCGGAACCCGTCAGCGCGGGCGGATCCGAACGGGCGCATCCGAACGGGCGCATCCGAACGGGCGGACCCACAGGCCGGGGGACCAGCGGCCCCCGGGCCTGTGCGCGGCCGGGTCAGTCCGCGATGGGCAGGTACACGCGGTTCCCGCTCGCCGCGAACTCCTTCGACTTCAGGGCCATGCCCTCCTCGATCTCGGTCCGGGTGCCGCCGTGTTCACGGCGGATATCCTGCGAGATCTTCATGCTGTAGAGCATTACTAGAACCTCCACATGCGCTACGGTCGTTCCAGCAGCCCGGACATGGACCGAGGGGGAACACGTGGGCAAGCGCGAGGACTTGGTCAGCAAGCTGCGAGGTACGCCCGAGGGACTGCCGTCCGTCGAGGAAGTGCGCGCCATGCTGGCTTCCGACCCGGAGCTGAAGTGCGTCGTCTGCTACGCACGGATCTCGTTCGACGGCCGGGTGAAGGACGCCCACGGCGTCGAGGACCAGCACCGGGACATGACCGAGACCGCCCGCAGATTCGGATGGCTCGTCGTCTACCGCTACACGGACAACGACAAGAGCGCGAGCAAGGAGAACATCGTTCGCGATGACTTCGAGCAGCTGCTCGCCGATCTTGCTGCCGGGACGACGCCGGACGGGTACCCGATCCACGGCGTCATGGCGGTAAACGACGACCGGCTGTACCGCCGTCCGAGTGACTGGGAGCGGTACCTGAAGGCGTTCACCACTCAGGAAGGACGCGTCTACCACGACTCGAACGGCAGGCAGGACCTCTACGCCGAAGGCTTCGAGATCAAGGGGCTTCTGGGGGTCGCCATGTCCCTCAGCGAGACGAGGAAGAAGGAGCGCAGGAGCAGGAACAGCCACCGCAGTCGGGCGATCCGTGGGCAGTCGGTAGCTGCATGGCGCCCCTTCGGATGGGAGGACGACAAGGTCTCCTTGCGCCCGGACGAGGCAGAAGCCATCCGTCAGGCAGTGAAGGACGTGATCGCGGGTGCCTCCATCTCCGAGATCACGCGCCGATGGAAGGAGGCCGGGTTCATCACGAGTCGCGGGAACCCCTTCCAGTACCAGACCGTCAAGCAGGTCCTGGTGAACGCGCGGCTGTGTGGATATCGCGAGATCAAGGGCGAACTTGTCCGTGACGGCGATGATCAGCCCATCGTGGGCGAGTGGAAGCCGATCATCACTCCGAAGGAGTGGTTCGCGGTCACGGCCAAGATCAGGGAACGTGGCCGCGGAACCGGGATGCCGCGCGGTGGCCTGGTCCACAAGTACCTGCTCACCGGCATCCTGCGGTGCGGCCACGTGCTCGAGGACGGCACGGTCTGCAACAACAAGATGATCGGGATCAAGGCGAACGACTGGCTCAAGTACCGGCACGCCTACATGTGCAAGAAGACCGTGGACAGCGGCTGCAACAAGACCTACAAGCGTGGCGACAAGACGGACAAGGTCATCGAGGAACTGGTCATCGCCAAGTTGGAGCGCGATGCGGCCAGCAAGGCCCAGGACGTACCGGACTGGGACAAGGCCGATGCCCTGGAGCGAGCCGTCAGGAGCCGCAACGAGCTGGAGCGGCGTTGGCACGACGACGAGGACACGGATATCGACGATGAGACGTTCTTCCGCAATCTCCCGGTCCTCGAACGGCGGATCAAGGAGCTTCGTGCGGACCAGCGGGCGCACGAAGCACTGAAGGCGGAGGCCGAGGAGGCCAAGGAAGACGTCAGGAACTCGTGGGGGTCGAAGACGCTCACGCAGAAGCGCGAGGCGATCAAGAAGGTCTTGAGCGCCGTGATCGCAGTACCGGGTGGCAAGGGCAACAAGACATTCGACCTTGATCTACTCAAGCCTGTGTGGCGGACTTCCGAATGAGCTGAAGTCCGAGGATCTCCCCCACGCTCCGCAGCTGATCATCGGAGAGTGGGGGAGAGTCGCGTAGCTGTCGCTCGATCCAAGCGCGTACTGCTGCTTCCTCGCGCTCATCGCTGGTCTTCGCCGAAGGAGTACTCAGCTGGCATCACCGCTAGCGCGGAGAGCCTCCCGCGCGATGGCGCGGTTCTCAGCGATGTCATCTGCGATTCCGGCGGCGATGAGCGCAGCACCCGGGGTATGGCCGGAGCCGACGTAGCGCCAGTGCCTGTCCGTGACCGTCCCGAGGACGTCGACACCGCCTACGTGCTGGGCGCGTTCGGCCCGCAGTGCCGCGAAGGTGGTGGAGTAGGCGCGGGACTTGGTGAGGATGTGGCCCCGGTAGCCCAGCGTGTGAGCCCACGTGCGCAGGTTCAGGGGTTCGAACTCGGGCAGGCCGCCCAGGCGCCAACAGGTCCGCATGAGAGTACGGACGTGTGCGTTCACGGACGCAGCCTCGATGTCATCCCAGGTAGTGACCCTGTAGTCGATGCCGGCGCCTGTCTCGCTCGCTCCCTTAGTGACGTACTTGGCCACGTAGGCGGCTACGGCATCATCGTCAGGCCCGTCGCCGTCAGCATGTAGTGGGCGCACGTCGACTTGGACCCCCCAGCGCAGAACCAGCTCACCCACGGCGGGGCTGTACGGCGTACGGACCAGGACACGGCGAGCGGAGGCGCGTACGGCCTCGATGAGTCGGTCCGCGGCCCAGGGCGGAGGTGCGTCCGCCGGTCCGTTCGGGCCATCGAGGCGGACGACTGCATGCACGTGGACAGCCGCCCGCTTCTGGTACTCGGCGACGCGGGCGAAGGACAGCCGGGCGTGGTCCCGGAAGTGGGACTGTACGAGGCCGACCGAGGAGGCCAGGCGCCGCCGTACGTCGATGACGAACCGGTCCCACAGCTTGGAGGCGTGCGCATGCCACAGCACGTGGCCGGTGTAGTCGTAGCAGTCGGTACACAAGGGCTTGCCGACGGAGGGATCATCGGGACCGTGGACAGCGCCGCAGCCCCGAGGACGGCCGTGTGCGCATGTCCCACGGTCACGACGAGGCCGGCACAGCTCCCCGGTTCGGTGCACGTGGCCGAAGGACGGGGCAGTCAGAGTGACGAAGAGCCGGGGACGGTGGCGGACTGTGGCAGGGACGTTCTTGCCGCCGAGGAGGCCCGCGCGGACGAGGTGGAAGGTGTCGCCCGCGTGGAGGCGTGAGCATGCGGGGCAGACGGTTGCCCGGCGGTTGCGGCAGCGCACAAGAAGGCGTTCACCGGGTTCGGTGCCGGTGTCGTAGTGGCGGAGGATTTCGCCGGTTGTGCCGTCCAGGATGGTGGTGGAGCCGGAGAGGTGGACGGGGCGGGAGCAGCCACCAGTGGCAGCTATCTGCTCCAACAGGCGGGGGAATTTGGGGTCTTGGGCGAGGCCGATTGCGTCGCGGTCTGCTTCGGGCAGCTGACGCAGGCGCGCCGCGCGGTTGAGGACGGCGCGCCTGTCAGCCGGGGTGAGCTCCGGGGGGATGGTGGTGACCTTCCGGGGTGGGCCGCCGCAGCGGCACGGTGGGTGGGTAGGTGCGCGTTGTCGGTCATGGGGATCGCCTTCCTTGTGCGGTCGGGCGGAGCGAAGTTCAGCGGATGGTTCCGGTGCCCCGGCAGATGCGGCAGCGCCTCTGCCGTCCAGTCCAGGTCCTGCGGGCTCCGTCGCCCTTGCAGTGGGGGCACCTCACGCGGGGCATGGGCATACCGTTGCGTTCCCTTCTCTGGTCAGGTGTGGGAGAAGCCGTTGATCAGCCACGTGACGAGGCCGTGGACGGTGTAGATCACCGGGGTCTGGCCGAGGTAGAGGCCGAAGAGGCCGACGCAGACCGCTTCCCAGGCGCGCACGTCACGGGAGCGGACGAGGAGGACGGTGATGATCCCGAAGACCACCGCGAACGTGAACGCCGTACCTTCGCTGATCACTTGTCGTCTCCTTCCGGCGCCGCAAGGGCACGGTTGAGCACGGGAAGATCCGGGGTGAGTGCTGCGTGCTTCCGAGCCGTCGAGACGGCCTCTTCCGTGGGCGTGAGGTGGGATCGGGCGCGGCTCCAGCTGCCGTCCGGGCCGGTGCACACGGCCACGCCCCGTTCCTCTGCCGTGATGGCCTGCGCGACGGTCACGGCGTCCTTGTTCAGGTCGCCCAGGGTCATCTCTGCCGTGCCGGGATCGTTCACCCGGTGGCAGATCCGGCCGCCGAGCTGAGCCCGCAGGGCGGTGACGCCGGGCCCCAGGTCGGAGCCGACCCGCTGTCCGGCCACCACCAGGTGGACGCCGAGCGCTGCCCCGAGCTGGGCCAGCCGCAGCAGCAGCGTGGAGCATTGCTCGGTTTCGGCTTTGCTCTCGCGGCGGCCGTCGGACAGGTACAGCTCTGCGATCTCGTCAACGATCACGACGACCGGCACCGGCCGGAGCTTGTCGGGCAGCTCCCATATGGAGCGCACACCGGCCGACCGGCACACGCTCATTCGTTCCTGCATGTCGAGGACGAGCGCGCTGAGGACCGCGACTGCTTCGCGTCGGCTGGTTGCCAGTGCACTCAGCCGCCCGGCGAACAGACCGAGTTCCATGCCGCCCTTGCAGTCGATGCCGACCAGGGCGACGGGCTGCGGCGCAAGCTGGGTGATCAGCCGTGCCAGAAGGGTGGACTTGCCGGACCGCGTGGCCCCGGTGATGAGCCAGTGCGGCACGAGCCGCAGGTTCATCACCCAGGCGCCGCCGCTCTCCAGTGCGCCGATGAGCGCGGAGAGCAGTTCGGTGGGGGCGGTGGCTAATGCGGGCCGCTGGAGCGGATCACTGGCCATCGCAGCCAGCAGGACGAGCCCGCGTTCCGGCGAGGTCACGCGGACCGCGTGAACCTTCCACGCATGGACGAACGCGTCGGCCGCCTTCAGGTAGGTCGCCGGAGTCTGACCCGCGTGCAGTTGGACAGCCACGGTCAGCCCCATGCGGGTAGCCCGCGGAAACGAGATCCGTGGAGCCGCCGGCCGAACCGGATCTCCCTTGACCAGCAGGTGCCCGATGAGCGTGCGCGCCGGGAGGCGCGAAACGGACAGGTCGTTGAGCAGGGCAACCCTGCGCCAGGTGAACACCACCCGGCACGCGGTCGCGGGGTAGCCGATCACGTACCAGTGCCAGGCCGGACGGTGGCGACGCACCAGGTCACCGACGACCAGCACCCAGGCCAGTACCGCCAGGGCGAGGGCGAGCAGGGTCGGCCCCATCACGCGTCACCGCCCTTGCCCTGCGCCGCCGGTCCGTGCGCGGGCGTGATCGTGTCGGCGCGGAAGCTGACGCCGTTACGGTCGCCCATCGACCAGACGAACGCCGTCAGCCCGGTGACCTTGACGACCTGACCCGCTTCGAGCCCTTTAGGCTCACCGCTCACGGCGATCTCGATCACGGAGATACGCCGTCCGTCCGGCCGCACGGTGACGGCCACGCTGTAGACCGGATTGCCGTCCCGGTCCTTCTTCACCTCCTGCGTTTCCGAGTTGCTGAACTTCACTTCAGGCGCGTTGGCACACCGCAGTACGCCGAGCCGCGCCGTGTCCACGGGAATGGACTGCATTTGCTTTGGCCTCCCTGGCCATCCGGGACGTCAGCGAGATACTGACGTCACTTGTCCTTACGAGTTATGACTATGGAGTGCTGTACGGCGAGGGTGCAACTACTTATGCTGACGAGTGATGTCGCGCGTGCGACGTACCTACGACCTCACCCGGAGACTGTCGAGATGACGGAGATCCAGCGCCCCGGAGCCCTCTACCAGCAGGTCGCCGCCGCCATCCGCGCAGCGATCTTGTCGGGCGAGTTCGCCCCCGACTCCCTGCTTCCGTCGGAAGCCCAGCTCATGGCCCGCTACAGCGTCTCCCGCCCCACGGTCCGCAACGCCATCGCCGCACTGCGGGCGGAAGGTCTGATCGACGTGCGTCACGGCAAGGGCAGCTTCGTACGCTCCAGCGGACAGCCCACACTCACCCTCGAACGCCGCATCAGCTACACCGCCGACGGCGAGTTCGTCATGCCCAACGGTGATGTCTGGCAAGAGGTCGAGGACCCGAGCACCTACCGCACCCGGACCACGAAGGCCACCGGTCGACTGCTCGGACTCGCTGAGGAGGAGGCCGTGTTCGGCTGTGACCGGCTCCTGATCGACACGGCCACAGGTGGCCGCGCGATGCACCGCACGCTGATCCCGTTCGAAGTCGCCGAGGCTCTTCCACAGCTCGCTGATGACCCGTGCAAGCCCCCGACGGCGATCTACCGGGCGCTCACCCAGGACGGACACAAACTGTGGTGGTCGGAGACGGTCCGCGCCCGCATGCCGCTGCCCGACGAGCGGACCACGCTCCAGCTCCCTGACGCGACTCCGGTCCTGCACGTCGCCCGCGTCGCACACGGCGCCGACAATCGCCCCCTGACCCTCGAAGAGCTTCACATCGGCGCGGACCGTGCCGAACTCGCCTACCGGATCACCTCCGACAAGCAGTCCGCGCGACGTACCCGCGCCTGAGCGGCAACCGGCATCGGTCGAAACAGCCTTTACTTCCTCAAGGGCGCGCCTGCGGCGCGCCGGGCCGCCCGGCCGCCCCGGCCGGGCGTGCGGCGTGGACGCCGGTCCCGGCCGGTCGCCGGGCACCCCCGCCCACAGCACACCCAAGGAGTTAGGGCGTCGAACCGCTGTCGCAGGCTGGGGCGTGGTGGGCTGGGGGTCGACGGCCTCCGAGACTTTAGGCAGCCACCATGGGGCGAGCCTCGAAGAACAGGGGGCCAATCGGGCACTACAACGGGCAGGGCAACTGCCTGCCCGATTCGCCGGGCCAGCGTAAGGCCCCCTGTTCACTCGCCCCATGGCAGCTCCAGCCCAAAGTCTCTGCGGCCGGCGACGTGCCCAAGTGCCCCGCTCACCAGCGAAAAGGCTCCTCATGCTGCACCGCCGTCGTGGTCCGAGCGAGCCTCCAGCATCTGAGCGAGGCGATCCACAGCGTCCGGCCAGCCCGCCAGTCGCACCACACCCCGTCCGTCCTCGTTGGCCGAGGCGACGGCCCGTACGGCGGACAGCTCGAACCCCATGCTCAGGAGCGCCCGGTTCAGACGATCGGCTGCCACTCGTGCCTCACGCCATCCCGCGATGTAGTCGACTCCGGACACCCAGAGACCGGAGTCCGCGCCCGTCACGTTCAGACCGTCGCTCAGCCAGTCCTCACCCGAGCCAGTCACGTTGCCACCTCTGCCCTGATCTAGTAACGGATCGTCAACTTCCTTGGACCAGGGCACGAACGCAGCACGACGGCCCCGGTACCATCAGGCACCGGGGACCGCCGTGTTCCCAGCCGGGCCACCCTTCGCTTTCCAGGGCTGATGGGGTGGCCCGGTCTCGGTTTGTGGTTGTCAGGCGCGGCCCTCCGGCAAGGAGGGGAGCTCCCAGAAGGCCGGAGGAGCCGCGCCCTGGCCGAAGGGGTCAGGCTCCGGCCGGTTACCGGGCCGCCGCTCGCTCCCGATCGCGAAGGAGCGAAACGAGGACGGCAGCCCGGAGATCATGAGCGCGGCACGGGCTCCACTCCGTTGTTCATGTCGAAGCGACACCAGACCGTCTTTCCGCCGCGCTCTTCCGGCGTCCACCAGACCGCGTCCGCCAGACGCTGGACGATGAGCAGGCCCCGACCGTTGTCGGGCAAGACCGCCTCAGACAGATCTCCGAGCAGCCCCGGTGAGAACATCTCTCCCGCCGGAAGCAGCGGAGGAGTCGAATCCTCATCAGCGACACCGATGAACAGCCACTTCGGGAACATCTTGAAGATCACGTCGATGCGTCGGCAGGCACCGGGGGCGGACAGGTGCCGGTCCGGCACGGCATGGTTCACCACGTTGCCGACCAGTTCAGAAACGACCAAACGAGCGTCGTCCACGACGGCATCGGCACCAGCGCCCCGGAGGAACACAGCCGTCATGTCGCGAGCGACGCGCGCTGTGTCCCCGAACTCGGCGAAGAGCGTCAGCGTCAGGAAGTGCCCGTCAGAGGACGGCTCCGGTGTCACGAACCAGTGCGCGTACGCGTCAAGCTCACCCGCCAACCGTTCAGTCTTCCCCGCGTCCATCACTTCCCCTTCCGAGGCCCCGCGGCTCTCACGGCACCGCTTGCGTCACGCAAGCCAGTACACGGCGATAGAGACCTGAGCGGGAGCGTTCACCAGGGGGTTCACGTGAACACCGGCGAAGCCAAAGGGGGTTCATCAATGAACCCCCCAGGGCTGATACTGCTGTGACACGATGAACGTTCGCCGTCATTCTCGGGTTGGCAGGGGAGCATGAGCCGAGAGCCGAACGCGCACTTAGTCGCCGTCATGGACGAGGCGAAGGTCTCGAACAAGGGCCTGGCGAAGCGCATGAAAGACGCCGCCGCTCAGCGGGGCATCAGTCTCGGAACAACGCACGTATCCGTGCAGCGATGGCGGGACGGCGCGGGCATCCAGCCACAGACAGCGGCACTCATGGCGGACGTGCTGAGCGCCAAACTCGGCCGCCGCATCACTCCCGGCGATCTCGGCTTCTTCGATCACACGCGGCCGGCCACTCCAGAACCACTCGGGTATCCCAGTACGGTCCCCGATGTGCTGTCGATGCTGGATGGACTCGCCCAGGAACGGGCCGACACCGTCGCATCGGAGCAACTGATCGTCTCGGACTCAGATCTCAGCTCCGCCGTACTGTCCTGGATGATCGCCCGCCCGGACGGCATCCAGTCCGACAGGCCCGCTCAGCAGCGGGTCGGCATGCGCGACGTCCGGGCAATCAGGGACGCCGCCGCTACCTTCATGCAACTCGACTTCAAGTACGGCGGAGGCCACGGCCACAAGGCACTGCGCCACTACTTCCGCCACGAGGTCCTTCCTCTGCTCAGCGCCAGCTACAGCGAGAAGGTAGGCACGGCCTTGTTCGGCGCCGCCGCCGAGGTCTCCCAATTGCTCGCGTGGACCGCATACGACTCCGGAAACCACCGGCTCGCCCACCGCTATCTCACGTCGACACTGCGGCTGTCTCAGGTCATCGACGACCGCATGTTCGGCGCCCGTATCCTCGGCAACCTCAGCCACCAGGCGAACTATCTCGGCAACCACACCCAGGCCATCCAGCTAGCCCGCGCCGCAGTCGAGGGCGCCAAGGGCCGGGCAACCCCGCGTGCCATGGCGAACTACTGGGCCATGGAGGCCCGGGCGCTCTCCAACGCGGGTGATCGAACCGGCGCATCACTCGCCATGAACCAATCTGAGCGTCACTTCGAGCGCGCCGACAGTGCCGATGACCCGCCGTGGCTGAGCTACTTCGACGACGCGGAACTCTTGGGCGAGTTCTGCCACTGCTTCCGCGATCTGAGGATGCGCCGTGAGGCGGTCGAGCACGCACAGCGCGCTGTGAACAGCACCGATCCGCAGTACGCCCGCACTCTCGGTTTCTGCCGCATGGTGTTGGCACAGAGCCAGCTCCTGAACGGAGAGCTGGAAGCCGCCGTCACCACAGCCAGCCTTGCCGTGGACGGCGGCGACTCTCTCCAGTCCTCCCGCTTCCAGCGCTACGTAACCGACTTCCAGGCAGAGGTCAGTGCGTATGCGGCCAACCCCGCTGTTGTCGCCTTCAACGAGCAGGTGAACGAAGCGCTCGCCCGTCTGGATGAGGACGAGTAACAGCTACGAAGGACGCCAATCGCGCGGCGCGTCGTCGTTCCTCAAGGCAGCGATGCGCCGGCGGTACTCGGCCGCGGTCCCTTCGTCCTCCCGTACGTTCTGCATCAACCACGTGGTCATGCCGAACTCTTGGAGCCGCCGAAGCGTGTCATAGCCGTGCCAGTCGTGCAGGTCCCGCCCGTACGCGCGCACGAAGTCGGCGTACTGCTCTTCGGTCTGCCACCCCAAGCTGTGGTGCTCCACCGACGTGACCATCAGGTCCCACTCAGGGTGATCGAAGCAGAATGCCTCGAAGTCGATCAGGATGACTTCTCCCCGGTCGTTCACCATGAGGTTCTGAACGTGAGCGTCACCGTGGACCGGCCCCTTGGGCGTCTCGAACCGCAAGCCCTCGAACTGGTCCCGCAGCTCACTCCACCGCTTGCGGAGGAAGACCCTGTCATCGTCCGGGATCGCTGCCTGGCTGATCCGCAGCTCCTGCTTGTCGAAGGGGTTGAACGAGGGCAGCTCCAGGCCAACGGGCAACGTCATGGAGTGCAGGTCTCGCAGGATGCCCCCGAGTTCCCCATACGTGGCCTTACGGCTGCCCTCGACGATGAGCCGCCAGAAGGTCACCGGGTGGCCATCGATCAGGAACGGCTGCTCCAGCCCATCGACCAGGCGCGCGGCAGGGAACCCTTCCTCGGCCAACCACTGTGATACGGCCACCTCGACACGAGCCTTGGGCAGCCACGGCTCTCCCCGCGCCACTCGTACGATCACTGGTTCTGCGTCCAGGCGGAAGAGCGCGTTCTCTCCCAGCCGGATCAGCTCTGCCCCTCTGTCGTCCAACCCGGCCGCCAGGCAGGCCGCGCTCATCACCTGCGCGGCCCTCGTCGATGTGAACCCCTCTTGCGATCGAGCAGCGTCAAGCGCCATGCCCGTACCAGCTCCCCTAGTCGCACGGATCAACCGGCGCATGCCTACGGGTGACCAACCCATGTGCGCCAGACACGTCACCGACCGTACCCATCCGCGGACGAGCCGAACGAGACTCGCCATCAAAGAACTGACGCCCTGGCTGGCACAGCGCTCGCTATTTCGTACGACATAGAGTGCAAAACATCACTAAAGGCGCCAATATGCCCTTTCCGGGATCACTCTTAGGGGGTAACGCAGACCTGACACAGTTGGATGAAAACAAAGGCAATCACCTGAAACCTCTGCAAGAAGCCGGAAGCCCGACTAGCATCACTGCTCTGTGCAAGTAACCGAGTTAGTGTTCGATAAGGCTGGAAAATAGTGCGCATCACCAAGGTGAAGATCTCAAATTATCGAGGGCTTGAGTCGGTCGAGATTCCCTTGAATCGCTTCGGCTGCGTCATCGGCGAAAACAATGCGGGCAAGTCCTCAGTTTTCCAGGCACTGAACACTTTTCTGCGCGGAAGCGTCATGGACTCTTCAGACTTCCTTTCCCGAAGGCAGAATATTCGCGTTCAGGTCTCCTTCTCCGAGATCGGACCTGACGACCTTGCCAGACTGGATACGCAGCACCGGGCAAAGATTGAAAAGGAAGTAGAAGATGGTTCACTTATCCTCGTGCGGACATACACTTCTCCCGGCAAGGGGGAAATCCGAGTACTATCCAAGGTTCCGCGCGATGAACGCTTCAGCTCCGTGGCGCTCGAAGAGACATTGAAAGTAGGCCTTTCGGCAGCAGAGGTCTCTGCCAACGTCCAACATACCTATCCGGAGATTTATGATCAGCTGAACGGGAAAATCACTAAGGCTGCAGTCAAGAGAGTATTCGAAGAGCTAGTATCTAATCTTCGACCCGAGGAACTAACTGAAGGGGAAAGCAAGCTACCCACAGGAATCGATCGCTCCATCACGGCACTACTGCCGGATGTTATTTACATTCCAGCCGTGAAAGAGCTAAATGATGAGCTGAAAACGACGGATAGTTCTACTTTCGGAAAGCTGCTTGGATTGCTTTTTGGGCAAATTGAGCATCAAATGCCAACCTTGCAGCAATCCTTTGATGATCTGCGCCGGCATCTGAATGTGGTGACAGACGGGCAAGGGAACGAAATCGATCAGCGGCTTCAGGAGGTGCGCGACATCGAGAAGTTGATTGAGCGCAACCTCCAGGAAGCCTTTCCTCGTGCAGACGTGCGACTCGATATTCCCCCGCCGGCCCTCCGCACCCTCTTGTCAAGTGCTGAAATTTCGATCAATGACGGAGTTTCTGGTCACTTTCGAACCAAGGGAGACGGCCTGCGCAGGTCTGTAACTTTCGCGATTCTTCGGGCTTACGTAGACCAAAAGAAGAAGCAAGTAAATCTCGAATCATCAGGTGCGGAACGGCCAACGATTCTCCTCTTCGAGGAGCCGGAGGTATTTCTACATCCGCGAGCACAGCGGAAGCTCTTTGAAGCCCTCAAATTTTTCTCCCAATACAATGACGTATTGGTAACTACCCACTCTTCGGCGTTCTACGGCCCGAAGGAAACGGGTACTTTCGTAAAAATGATCAAGAACCACCAGGTCGATCCTCCTGTGAGCCTTGCACACGTCATCGACCTAAGCGATATCGACGCAAGGGATCAGTTCGAGATCATCAAGCATGAAAACAACGAAGCGGCCTTCTTCGCTGACTCGGTTTTCTTGGTTGAGGGTGCGAGCGACTGCCACCTCGTTCCTCACGTTGCGAAGACGCTAAACCCGGAGTGGGACTTCCAGAAGCATTCTGTAGCGATCGCCAGAGTAGAGGGCAAGGGGAGTATTGCACGGTATCGAAGCTTCTTCGAGAAATTCGCGATGAAGGTCTCGGTACTGGCAGACCTAGACGCTATTCTTGAAGGGTTCGATAAGCTCGGTGCCAGTGAGCATTGTGCGGACATCCGCAATAGGCTGCTCTCTCTCGTTGACAGGGATGCGAAGTTGGTAGAGGAAAACCAAGTTCGTAGTGAAGTCTTGAAGAAGATGCGGAAGAGCGGAGAAGTCCAGGGGCTTTGGCAGCAAGCCGCAACATTGCATTCTGCCTTCACTAAGGGAGAATGCACTTGGGACGACCTCAACTCTGCAGTCACGGCGTTCTTCGATCGGGCAAACTCCCGCACCAAGCGAGCCGTGTTGCGTGATGCAATGACCCCCGATTTACGTGAGTCCAAGGCCGAGTTGCTTTCCGCGCTACGGGAAGAGAACATCTTCGTCTGGGAGCGCGGAGCAATCGAGGACTACTATCCGCCTTCCATTTACCTTTCCTCGAACAACAAGAATATTCAGGCCCAACGATTCTGCGACACTTACGCAACCGCCGAATCGATCAGGGAACTGCCAGCCTTCGCAGAATCCGATGTCTGTGAGTTTGACCTGATCTTCTCTAAATTCTTCGAAGGGGTTACCGAGTAGAGAGCCGACAGAAGGTAGCCTGTAATCCCCTCCATTCCGATGCCTGATCCACCCCTACGCAGAGACACGAACCCAGTTGCACTAATTCAGGGCAAGGGGCCCTGTCTGAGTAGACCGACGAGGTGAGGCGGATACTTACGACGGGCCCACTCTCTTGGCCCTCTCTAGCTCTGCCATGCTCATGCTCGGAGGAAGGTTCTTAAGCCCAGTCAGTACCGCTTTGGAGAGTGCTTGGGGCCGCAGGCCTTCAGAACGAGACAGATCCACGTCCTTCAGTACGGCGTCCGCAAGGTCAGCGTTGTGAAACTCAGCAGAAGCTAGGTTGGTGTGAAGGAAGGCAGCGCCCTGAAGCTTGGCTTCCCTCAGGCGCGCCCGCTCCATGTTGGCGTAAGAGAAGACGGCATTCCTCGCGTCGGCTTGCCATAGCGCGGATTCTTCCATGTCTGCCTGGTAGAAGATCGCACCGTTGAGGTGCGCGAAAGAGAAGTCGGCCTTGTGAAGTGCAGCGCCTTGGAAGACCGCATCCCGCAGAAAAGATCGCGCAAAATGAGCACGCTGCAGCCGAGCGTTCCGAAGGTCTACCTGATCGAGCTTGGCATCACTCAGGTCCGCACCGCGAAGATCTGTGTGACGCAGGTTGATGCGCGAGTTGCCGTCACCGTGGACCGGTCGCCGCCCAAGGACAGTGAGGGCAGCCTGTACATCTTCGTCGGGCTTGATGTCCTTCTCGTCAGGGCCTTCTTCGTCCCCAGCTGCGGCGCGTTGTCGGACAAAGGCCGCAAGCACTTCGACTACAGTCCCGTGATCTTTCTCGGAGTCACTCATGATGCGTTCCAGCGCGTAGATGCCGCCGAGTCGCTCTGTTAGGTGTTCTGACGCCAGGAGCTTGATCGCTTGGACGTACCGTTCGGTGACCTGGCCTTCACGGGTTAGCTCAGCCTGTTCCTGATCACGAGCTTGTGTATGAGCGAACTGCTCTTGCACCTGCTCGTACTGCCACAACGACAAGACATGGTTGCGATGCGTGTAGTACAGGGTGATGGCCGCTACTGCGCCCACGCCGATGGCGACGAGCATAGTTCGAAAACCTGTGATGACTACGCCGTCAGCGGGCTGCAAGTTCTTGCTACGTAGGTGGGCGCCATCGACCCACCAGGGACCGCGCCACAGCAGCAGCACATACCCGACGACTGCCAGAGCAAGGACCACGGTGATAGCGATCCGTCTCGTCTTCGGCTTCATGCCGAGCAGCATGGCCCCGGCCGCCGCCCTCCAACCTCGGAACTACCACTTTCAGAGCAGAAGTTGAGGTCAGACTTGGGGAGGCTAGTGCAGGGACTCGCCAACTGCGTGCTCCAACACGTCGAGGCGTCGAGAGCCGGCAAGCGCCGGAGCCTACGGCAAGGGCTCCGGCGCACTTCCCGTTTCGTCGTCGTCAGTCGGCGATCGGCAGGTACACGCGGTTCCCGCCAGCCGCGAACTCCTTGGACTTCTGCAGCATCCCCTCGGCGACATCGTCGGGCGACGCCCCCTCCGCCGCACCACCAAACCGCTCTGTGACGCTTTGGCTAATCTTCATGCTGCAGAACTTGGGACCGCACATCGAGCAGAAGTGAGCCGTCTTGGCCGGTTCGGCGGGCAGGGTCTCGTCGTGGAACTCCCGTGCCGTGTCCGGGTCGAGGGCCAGGTTGAACTGGTCCTCCCAGCGGAACTCGAAACGGGCGTCGGACAGCGCGTCGTCCCACTCCTGCGCACCCGGGTGGCCCTTGGCGAGGTCGGCCGCGTGGGCGGCGATCTTGTAGGTGATGACGCCGGTCTTGACGTCATCGCGGTTCGGCAGGCCCAGGTGCTCCTTGGGCGTGACGTAACACAGCATCGCCGTGCCCCACCAGGCGATCATCGCGGCACCGATGCCGGAGGTGATGTGGTCGTACGCCGGTGCGACGTCCGTGGTCAGCGGGCCGAGCGTATAGAACGGAGCTTCATCGCAGATCTCCTGCTGAAGGTCGATGTTCTCCTTGATCTTGTGCATCGGGACGTGGCCCGGGCCCTCGATCATGGTCTGAACGTTGAAACGCTTCGCGATCCGGTTGAGTTCCCCGAGCGTGCGCAGCTCCGCGAACTGCGCCTCGTCGTTGGCGTCCGCGATCGATCCGGGCCTGAGGCCGTCCCCGAGCGAGTACGTGACGTCGTAGGCAGCGAGGATCTCGCAGAGCTCTTCGAAGTTCTCGTACAGGAACGACTCCTTGTGGTGCGCGAGGCACCAGGCGGCCATGATCGAGCCGCCGCGGGAGACGATGCCGGTCTTGCGATTCGCCGTCAGCGGCACGTACGCCAGTCGCACACCCGCGTGGACCGTCATGTAGTCCACGCCCTGCTCGGCCTGTTCGATGACCGTGTCCTTGTAGATCTCCCAGGTCAGCTCCTCGGCCCGGCCGTCGACCTTCTCCAGAGCCTGGTAGAGCGGCACGGTGCCGATGGGAACGGGGGAGTTGCGCAGCACCCACTCGCGCGTGGTGTGGATGTTGCGGCCGGTGGACAGGTCCATGACCGTGTCGGCGCCCCAGCGGGTCGCCCAAGTCATCTTCTCGACCTCCTCCTCGATGGAGGAGGTCACCGCCGAGTTGCCGATGTTGGCGTTGACCTTCACCAGGAATCGCTTGCCGATGATCATCGGCTCGATCTCCGGATGGTTGACGTTCGCCGGCAGCACCGCCCGCCCCGCGGCGATCTCGTCCCGCACGACCTCCGGCGCCACGTTCTCCCGGATGGCGACGTACTCCATCTCGGGCGTGATCTCGCCGCGGCGGGCGTACGCGAGTTGCGTGACCGCCTGCCCGGCCCTGCCACGGCGTGGCTGGCGCGGCCGGCCGGGGAAGACCGCGTCCAGGTTGCGGAGGCCGCCCCGGGGCGAGGTGTGCTTGATGCCGTCGTCCTCGGGACGGACGGGACGGCCCGCGTACTCCTCGGTGTCGCCGCGGGCGATGACCCAGTTCTCGCGCAGCGGCGACAGGCCCCTGCGGACGTCGGTGTCGACGAGTGGATCGGTGTACGGGCCCGACGTGTCGTACAGCGTGACCGACTGGCCGTTGGTGAGGTGCACCTGGCGGACCGGCACGCGCAGGTCGGGGCGGGTGCCCTCGACATACGCCTTGTGCCAGCCGATGGACTTCCCGGCCTCCTCGGACTTCTCGTCCTGAACGGAGGCAGGCGTGCTTGCGTCCTTGCTGGTCATGAGACCTACTCCCTACGCCGGCATTACCCGGTAACAGGTTCGGCGGTCGACGCAGCGATTTCCGTCCGGCGACGTTTCGTGTGAAACATCACTCGACTCCGGCGATGTTTCATGTGAAACATCGCTGGGACGGAGGTCAGCGCCCTCTCAGCCCGGTGCTCCGAGCTCCCGCGTGTACAAAAGGTGCCTCCACGCTAGCGGCAATTCTGGCGCGGTGAACAGAGGGCCCCCCTCGTTCTTGCGATGATCGGGCGGTGACCACGACGCAGCGTCCTCCCTACCCACCGCCCGAGCCGCCCCGCGGATCCGGCGCCGGAAACGGCAACGGCCGTGGTGACGGCCATGATTTCGCCGCCCC
>NZ_JBEXSH010000033.1:0-22292 GCF_040613555.1 Streptomyces sp. NPDC006265 | reverse complement strand
ACACCCCCCTCCCCCCCCCGACCCTCGACGACGTCTTCCTGTCCCTGACGGGACACGTGGCCGAGATCAAGGACCAGGAGAACGACAAGGAGGCCGCCCAGTGAGCGCCGTCACCGACACCGTGCGGGTCGCGCCCACCGCGAACCCGGTCAGCCAGTCGATCCGCGACTCGATGGTCGTCGCCAAACGCAACCTGATCCGCATGTCCCGGATCCCCGAGATGATCATCTACGGGCTGATCCAGCCGATCATGTTCGTGGTGCTGTTCACCTACGTCTTCGGCGGCTCCATGCAGATCGGCAACAGCACCAGCGCCGCCGACTACAAGAACTTCCTGATGGCGGGCATCTTCGCGCAGACCGTCACCTTCGCCACCGCCAGCTCCGGCGCCGGCATCGCCGACGACATGCACAAGGGCCTCATCGACCGCTTCCGCTCCCTGCCCATGGCACGCGGCGCGGTGCTCACCGGCCGCACCCTCGCCGACTCCGTGCAGACGGCCCTGACCCTGGTGGTCCTCGCCGTGGTCGCCCTGCTGGTCGGCTGGCGCGTCGGGTCGGACGGCAGCACCAATGCCGCCAAGGTCCTCGCGGCCTTCGGCCTGCTGCTCCTGCTGGGCTACGCGTTCACCTGGATCGGCGCCCTGATCGGCATGTCCGTCCGGACCCCCGAGGCGGCCACGTCCAGCGGCCTGATCTGGCTCTTCCCGGTCACGTTCATCTCCAACGCGTTCGTGGACACCAGCCACATGACCCCGTGGCTGCGCCACATCGCCGAGTGGAACCCCTTCAGCGCCACGGTCCAGGCCTGCCGTGTGCTGTTCGCCAACCCGGGCCAGTCCCCGTCGGACGCCTGGCCCATGCAGCACCCCGTCTGGGCCTCGCTGATCTACTCGATCCTGATCCTGGTGGTCTTCCGGACCCTGGCCGTGCGCAAGTACCGCTCGGCGACGGCATGAGAATGCCCCCGGTGCCGCAGCGGCACCGGGGGCAGACCAGGGCTCGGAAGGGGACGGGTCAGCTCTCGTACGGCTCGGCCTTGAGGATCTTCACCAGGGCCTTCTTGCCGTTCGGCAGCTCGTACTCCGCGTCGTCGCCGACCTTGTGGCCGATCACGCCGGTGCCCAGCGGGGACTGCGGCGAGTAGGTCTCGATGTCGGAGCTCGCGTACTCGCGGGAGGCGAGGAGGAACGTCAGCGTGTCGTCCTCGTCGCCGTCGAACGCGATCGTGACGACCATGCCGGGCGCCACCGCGCCGTCCGCCGCGGGCGCCTCGCCGACCTTGGCGTTCTCGAGGAGCTGGGTGAGCTGGCGCACACGGAGCTCCTGCTTGCCCTGCTCCTCCTTGGCCGCGTGGTACCCGCCGTTTTCACGCAGGTCGCCCTCTTCGCGCGCCGCGGCGATCTTCGCGGAGATCTCCGCCCGCGCGGGACCAGTAAGGTGCTCAAGCTCAGCCTTGAGCTTGTTGTACGCCTCCTGGGTCAGCCAGGTGACGTTCTCGCTGGTCTGGGTCACAGGTGCTCCTCGTAGGTACTGGGAATACAAAGCATCGCCCTACCCAGAAGAATGTTCCTTCACGGAAGGGCGAAACCACGAGCCTAACAATTCAGGGGCCCAAGGGGGAGGACATAAGCCACCAGATTCACGTCAATGCAGGTCAGGCACTACGTATTCCAGGTGATGCCCGGTCGTTGTTCAGCCGGCGTGGCAGCCCAGCAGCTCGGCCGTCATCCCCGGGGAGGTCGTGCGGAGCGTGACGACCTTGTCGATGCGGGTCCCGTCCCCGTCGAAGCGGAAGTCGGCCCGGCCCACCTCGGCCCCGTTCTCGGCCTGCGAGCGCACGGTGCAGTAGCCGTCGGTGCCGGCGTCCTTGCGGACCTCCAGATGCACCTGCACGGACTCCTCGCCCGGCTCGAAGCTGATCACCTCGGCGCTGATCTCGTTCTTGGCGACGTAGTGGTAGCCGAACCAGCCGACGATCCCCAGCAGCGCCACCGCGAGGACGGTGCCCACGACCTTGAGCGTGCGGTCGGCGCGCTCGTCCGAGGAGCGGCCGTATCGGCCCTCGGGCGGTCGCGTGCTCGCCGTACTCATGATCGTCCTCCTGGCAGGGCCGGGACGAAGGTCCCGGAAGGGGCTCCGGGACCGGGCCCCGGAATTATTCGCCCCCCGATTCGGTCACTATAGAAGCCGCTGATTGCGCCGACGCACACAGGGCGCCGACTTACTGAGGATTGAGTCTTGACTGACCAGTTGCGACTGATGGCCGTTCACGCCCACCCCGACGACGAGTCGAGCAAGGGCGCTGCGACCATGGCGAAGTACGTGTCCGAGGGGGTGGACGTGCTGGTCGTGACCTGCACGGGCGGGGAACGCGGCTCCATCCTCAATCCCAAGCTCCAGGGCGACGCGTACATCGAGGAGCACATCCACGAGGTACGCAAGAAGGAGATGGACGAGGCCCGGGAGATCCTGGGCGTCAAGCAGGAATGGCTCGGCTTCGTCGACTCGGGCCTGCCCGAGGGCGACCCGCTGCCGCCGCTGCCGGAGGGCTGCTTCGCCCTGGAGGACGTGGACCACGCGGCCGGGGAACTGGTGCGCAGGATCCGTGCCTTCCGTCCGCAGGTGATCACCACCTATGACGAGAACGGCGGCTACCCGCACCCCGACCACATCATGACCCACAAGATCTCCATGGTGGCGTTCGAGTCGGCCGCGGACACCGAGAAGTACCCGGAGGTGGAGTACGGCCCCGCCTACCAGCCGCAGAAGCTCTACTACAACCAGGGCTTCAACCGCCCGCGCACCGAGGCCCTGCACCAGGCGATGCTCGACCGCGGCATGGAGTCCCCCTACGGGGACTGGCTCAAGCGCTGGGAGGAGTTCGGCATGAAGCAGCGCACGCTCACCACGCACGTCCCCTGCGCCGAGTTCTACGAGATCCGCGACAAGGCGCTGATCGCCCACGCCACGCAGATCGACCCGGACGGGGGCTGGTTCAAGGTGCCCATGGAGATCCAGAAGGAGGTCTGGCCGACGGAGGAGTACGAGCTGGCGAAGGCCCTCGTCGATACCTCCCTCCCCGAGCACGACCTCTTCGCGGGCATCCGCGACAATGCCTGATATGAGCGCAAGCGCAAGCCTGGCAATGACGCACCTCGTCTCCTTCGCCAAGGAGGTGGACGAGGACAAGGTCACCCCCGGCGTCCTCGGCTTCATCGTCTTCGCGGCGATGGCCCTGGCGGTGTGGGCCCTGATGAAGTCCATGAGCCGGCACATGAACCGGGTCGACTTCACCCAGGTCCCGGACCCGAAGGCCGACCAGCCGGAGCAGTCCCCAGTGGACGCGAACGCGGACCCGGAGCCCTCCGGCCAGGGCGGCAAGAAGCAAGGCTGACGCCCCACCCAGGGGACACCACCCGTCGGTGGCCCGGCACCGAGCGCCGCCGACGGGTGCGTCTCGCGCCCGGGCGCCCCCGGCCCGGCCCCGCGGCCTACGCCTTCGACTCCACCGCCACGCCCATCACCTCGCGCGCGTGCCGGTTCGGCACCATGCCGAGTCGCCAGGCCTGCCAGCCCGCCTCCAGGGTCACGCCCCGCTCCAGGAGCAGCTGGTACGCGTCGAGGTAGTCGTCCAGCTTCCGGTCGCGCAGCCCGTGGCTCGCGCGGGACAAGCGCGCCAGCTCCTCCTGCGCCACCGCCGTACCCACCTCCATGCCGCCCGGGGCCGCGTAGGGCAGGAGCGTGCAGCGCAGGAAGCGGGCCCAGTCCTCGCCCCGGCGGTCGCCGTAGGACGCGAAGAGCTCCACCGCCTCGTCGCACAGGGCCAGGGCCTGCTGGGTGCGGGCGTTGCCCGCGTCCACGACCACCAGCTCCAGGCACGTCCCGGCCTCGCCGTGGGCGACGCCGATGCGCTGGAAGTCGGCCCGGGCATCGACGAGCAACTGCCGAGCGAAGCCCGAATTGCGCAGGGAACCCGTCTGGGCCGCCCGCTGGTCACGGGTGACGCGGGCCGAGTGGTGGCGGGCGCAGGCCAGACCGTAGACGTCCCGCATGCGGGAGAACATCGTGCGGGCACGTTCCAGCTCGCGGACGGCCTGATCGAGATCGCCCGTCTCCTCCAGGGCCTGGCCCAGGTAGTACAGCGTCCAGGCCTCACCGCGCGCGTCCTCGTTGTCGCGATGCCGGGCGGCCGCCCCGCGCAGCTCCTGCACCGCCGGGGACGCGTCCCCCGCGACCAGCAGCGCCCGGGCCAGCTGCGTCAGCGCCCAGGCCTCACCGCGGGCGTCACGGGTCCGTCCGTACAGCTCCAGGGCCGCGCGCAGTTCCCCCTCGGCCCGCGGCACATCACCCATGCGCAGCCCCAGCTGGCCGAGCTGGAAGTGCGCCCACGCCTGGCCGTGCACGGACTCGCCCGCCCGGTGCAGCACCAGCGACTCGGTCAGCAGCTCCATCGCCTCCGCCACCCGGGCCCGGTCCCGCTCCACCGCCGCGAGGGCGTGCATCGTCCACGCCCGGTCCGTCGCCAGCTCGGGCGGGGACTGCAGCTCCAGGGCCTCGCGGAGCTTGGCCGACGCCTCCGTCAGATTGCCCTGGTGGTGCAGGGTGATGCCGAGGGAGCACAGGGCGCGGGCGGCACCCGCGTCGTGGTGGGCCTCCCGGTAGAGGTCCACGACCGAGGTGAGGGTGGTGCGGGCCTTGTCGAGTTCGCCCAGCTGCCGCGCCGCGATGCCGGTGCGCCACTGCACGGAGCGGACCAGCAGGCCCTCGTCCACCGCCTGCGCCAGCTCACTGATCTCACCAGGCCGGTACAGGTCACCCCGCAGCAGGCAGTAGTCGCAGAGCGCGCCCAGCAGATTCAGCACCGCCGCCTGATCCACACCCTCGGCGTGCCGCAGTGCCGCCGTGATGAAGCTCGACTCGTCGTCCAGCCAACGCAGCGCCTCGTCGAGGGAGGTGAAGCCGTACGGGCTGAAGCGGTTGGTGCGGGTCGACATGTTGCCGTCGACCATCCGCAGCACCGAGTCCGCCAGCTCGGCGTAGTTCACGATCAACCGCTCCTGCGCCGCCGTCCGCTCGGCCGGATCCTCCTCGTCGAGGAGGCGGGCCTGGGCGAAGGAACGGACCAGGTCGTGCAGCCGGTAGCGGTCGCCCCGGACGTGGTCGATCAGACCGGCACGGGTCAGGACCTGCAGATGGCGCCTGGCCTCCGCCTCGTCCGTGGCCAGCAGAGCGGCGGCCGCGGCGGCCCCGAGCGAGGCACGCCCGGCCAGGGCCAGCCGGCGCAGCAGCCGCCGTACGGTCTCCGGCTGGTCGGTGTAGCGCAGCCACAGGGCACGCTCCACCGGCTCGACCGGGCCGTACGCCTCGAGGTCGGTTGCCAGGGCGCGAGGCGAGCGCGGGCCCAGGCAGGAACCCGCGATGCGCAGCGCCAGCGGCAGCCCGCCGCACAGCTCCCGGACCCGGTCCGCGGACTCCGCGTCGTACGGCCCGGAGCGGTCCTGCGCCGCCGCGCCCAGCAGCTCCTCCGCACCCGCGGCGTCCAGCGGCGCGACCGCCAGCTGATGCACCCGCGCGGGCAGGCCCTCCAGCTCCAGCGGGCCTCGCGCGGTCACCAGCACCAGGCTGTCGGACCGCTCCGGGACCAGGGCGCGGATCTGCTCCGCGTCCGCGGCGTCGTCGAGGACGACCGTGACCGGCAGGCCCGTCAGATGCTGGTGGTAGAGCTCGCCCAGCCGCTTGACCTGCTGGTCGGGGGAGGAGCGTTCGCGGAACAGCAACTGCTCGCGGGGCGCACCGAGCCGGTTCAGCAGATGCAGCAGGGCGTCGCGGGTGGACAGCGGGGACTCGCCCGGCCCGTCGGCGCGCAGATCGACGACGCAGGCACCACGGAAGTAGTCCCTCAGATCGTGCGTGGCGTGCACCGCGAGTGTCGTACGGCCGCTGCCGGGCGTGCCGTGCAGCACGACCACGGTCGGCTGCGTCTCCGTGCTCGCCCGGGCCGACTGCACCCACTGCCGGATCTGTGCCAGCTCGTGCCGCCGCCCCGCGAACGGCTCCGCGGACTCCGGGAGCTGCCCGAAGGACTGCTCCAGCACATTGCGCCCGCGCGCCGCCGCGCTCTTGTCCGTGCCCCGCAGCCGCGGCGCCGTCTTCTTCGGCCCGGTCGAGGCCGCGAGCACCCGCTGCTGGTCCAGGAACGGCCGGATGCCCCGCACCTCCAGCGCCGTCAGCCACTGGAGCCGCAACTGTGCGGGCCCGCCGGGCTGGCTCACGGCCCCGGCGCGACGACTCGTGGCCGGTACGTGCGACCCGACCACCTTCGCCACCGTCGCCGCGGCCCCTACGACACCCACCGTCACACCCGCCCCGAGAGCGGTCCCGGTCCCCGTGCCCAGCGCCATGTCGGCGACTATGGCCGCGACCGCCGCCACCCCCGCCACCAGCAGCGGCGTCCCGGCGCCCTCCCGGGCGTACCGCTGCCCGAAGGTCAGCTGCCCGGCCGCCGCCTCGTCCAGGGCGCGCGTGTAGGCCTCGTACTCCTCGCCCGCGCTCTGCGCCATCGCGTCGAGCCGCCCACGCGCCCGCGCGAGCAGCACTTTCCCGTCGCTGCGCCCACCCGAGCGGCGCACCTCCTCCTCGACGGCCCGCGCCAACAGCCGCTCGGCCTCCGCCCGATGACTGTCCCGCATGTCAGGTCCCCCTCCGGCGGCAACGGCGTCGTCTCATCCGTCGCGGTCGTTCCCTCGGTCGTTTCCTTGGTCAAGTGTGCTGCGGACGGCGCATCGGGGCGAGGGGGCGTGCCCGCGCGGCGCCTGACGCGTGTGGGGCCGGGTACTGCGGCAGGATGGATACCATGCCGAACCGACTGGCGCACGAGACGTCCCCCTACCTCCTTCAGCACGCCGACAACCCCGTCGACTGGTGGCCCTGGTCGTCCGAGGCCTTCGAGGAGGCCCGCAAGCGGAACGTGCCCGTGCTGCTCAGTGTGGGATACAGCAGCTGTCACTGGTGTCACGTCATGGCGCACGAGTCCTTCGAGGACCAGGAGACCGCCGAGTACCTCAACGCGCACTACGTGAGCGTGAAGGTCGACCGTGAAGAGCGCCCCGACGTCGACGCCGTCTACATGGAGGCCGTACAGGCGGCGACCGGGCAGGGCGGCTGGCCCATGACCGTGTTCCTCACCCCGGACGCCGAGCCGTTCTACTTCGGTACGTACTTCCCGCCTGCTCCCCGCCAGGGCATGCCGTCGTTCCGGCAGGTGCTCCAGGGCGTGCACCAGGCGTGGGACGAGCGGCGGGACGAGGTGGCCGAGGTCGCCGGGAAGATCGTCCGGGATCTCGCCGGGCGGGAGATCTCCTACGGCGACGCGCAGACCCCCGGTGAGGAGGAGCTCGCGCAGGCGCTGCTCGGGCTGACGCGGGAGTACGACCCGCAGCGCGGCGGTTTCGGCGGGGCGCCGAAGTTCCCGCCGTCCATGGCGCTGGAGTTCCTGCTGCGCCACCACGCCCGCACCGGCGCCGAGGGCGCCCTTCAGATGGCGCAGGACACCTGCGAGCGGATGGCCCGGGGCGGGATGTACGACCAGCTCGGGGGCGGCTTCGCCCGCTACTCCGTCGACCGCGACTGGATCGTGCCGCACTTCGAGAAGATGCTGTACGACAACGCCCTGCTGTGCCGGGTGTACGCCCACCTCTGGCGTTCCACCGGTTCGGAGCTGGCCCGCCGGGTCGCCCTGGAGACCGCCGACTTCATGGTGCGGGAACTGCGCACGAACGAGGGCGGGTTCGCCTCCGCGCTGGATGCCGACAGTGACGACGGGACGGGCAAGCACGTCGAGGGCGCGTACTACGTGTGGACGCCCGAGCAGTTGCGGGAGATCCTCGGCGACGAGGACGCC
Source organism: Streptomyces sp. NPDC006265 (assembly GCF_040613555.1). NCBI lineage: Bacteria > Bacillati > Actinomycetota > Actinomycetes > Kitasatosporales > Streptomycetaceae > Streptomyces > Streptomyces sp. NPDC006265. The sequence goes on along the minus strand of NZ_JBEXSH010000033.1, from coordinate 14,390 downwards.
GAGCTCGCGGCCCAGCACTTCGGTGTGACCGAGGAGGGCACGTTCGAGGAGGGCGCGTCCGTGCTCCAACTGCCTGTGCGGGACGGAGTGTTCGACGCGGGAAGGATTGCCTCGATCTCGGAGCGGCTGCTGGCGAAGCGGGCCGAGCGACCCGCTCCCGGCCGGGACGACAAGGTCGTCGCCGCCTGGAACGGCCTCGCGATCGCCGCGCTCGCCGAAACCGGCGCCTACTTCGACCGGCCCGACCTGGTCGAGGCCGCCGTCGCCGCGGCCGACCTCCTGGTCCGGCTGCATCTGGACGAGCAGGCCCGGCTCACCCGCACCAGCAAGGACGGCCACGCCGGCGCCAACGCGGGTGTCCTGGAGGACTACGCGGATGTGGCGGAGGGCTTCCTCGCGCTCGCGTCCGTCACCGGGGAGGGTGTCTGGCTGGAGTTCGCCGGGTTCCTCCTCGATCACGTCCTGGCCCGCTTCACGGACCCCGGGTCGGGCTCGCTGTACGACACCGCGGCCGACGCCGAGCGGCTGATCCGGCGCCCGCAGGACCCGACCGACAACGCGGCCCCGTCAGGCTGGACGGCTGCCGCGAACGCCCTGCTGAGTTATGCCGCGCACACCGGCTCCGGGCCTCACCGCACCGCCGCCGAGCGGGCGCTGGGGGTCGTGAAGGCGCTGGGGCCGCGAGTGCCCCGCTTCATCGGCTGGGGGCTGGCCGCGGCGGAGGCCGTGCTGGACGGTCCGCGCGAGGTCGCGGTCGTCGGCCCGGCGCTGGACGACGAGAACACAAGGAGCCTGCACCGCACGGCACTTCTGGGGACCGCGCCCGGTGCGGTGGTCGCCGTGGGTGCCCCGGGCAGCGACGAGTTCCCGCTGCTCGCGGACCGTCCGCTGGTCGATGGTGAACCGGCCGCGTACGTCTGCCGTAACTTCACTTGCGACGCCCCGACGACCGAACTCGCCCGTCTGCGTGCGGTCTTGAGTGTTTGAAGCACGTATCAACGGAAACATGGTCTTTATCTGAACAGCCCCCGGGCTTCACAGTTCCCCCCTAATCTCTGCACAGTGACGTGGCGGATGAGGCCGCACCGGCCCGCCGTCACGACAGGGGGTTCTGGGATCTGGGGGGATCTGTTTGCTGACGTCTGTCTTCATCGCTGCCGTTTCACTTGCCTTGTTCTGGATGGCGGCGTTCACCCTGTGGTGGCAGATGCACGCCTGGCGTACGCCGGAAGTGCTCGCCTCCACGCGGTTCAGCAGTCCGGACGGGGACGAGCACGTCTCCTTCTCGCTGTTACTGCCCGCCCGGCACGAACAGGCGGTGCTGGACCACACGATCCAGCGGCTGCTGGAGTCGAGCCACACCGACTTCGAGATCATCGTGATCGTCGGGCACGACGACCCGGAGACCACCGCGGTGGCCGAGATGGCAGCCGCGCGTGACCGACGGGTGCGGGTCGTCGTCGACACACACGAGAAGAAGAACAAGCCGAAGGCCATGAACACGGCGCTGCCGCACTGCCGCGGCGACGTCGTCGGCGTCTTCGACGCGGAGGACCAGGTCCACCCCGAGCTCCTCACGCACGTCGACCACGCCTTCCGCACCACCGGCGCGGACGTCGTCCAGGGCGGGGTGCAGCTGATCAACTTCCACTCCAGCTGGTACAGCCTGCGCAACTGCCTGGAGTACTTCTTCTGGTTCCGCTCGCGGCTCCACCTGCACGCGCAGAAAGGTTTCATTCCGCTCGGCGGCAACACCGTCTTCGTCCGCACGGACGTCCTGCGGGAAGCCGAGGGCTGGGACCCGAACTGCCTCGCCGAGGACTGCGACCTGGGCGTGCGTCTGTCCAGCGTCGGCAAGAAGGTCGTCGTCGCCTACGACTCCGACATGGTGACCCGCGAGGAGACCCCGGGCTCGCTGATGTCCCTGCTGAAGCAGCGCACCCGCTGGAACCAGGGGTTCCTCCAGGTGTACCGGAAGAAGGACTGGAAGCAGCTGCCCACCCTCGGACAGCGGCTGCTCGCCCGCTACACCCTGATGACGCCGTTCATGCAGGCCTTCACCGGCCTGATCATCCCGCTCAACGTGGCGATCGCCCTGTTCCTGGACGTGCCCGTCGGCATCGCCTTCATCACCTTCCTGCCGGCTGTCACGGCTCTGGTCACCTTCGTCTTCGAGATCGTCGGACTGCACGACTTCGGCAAGCAGTACGGGCTGCGCGTCCGCTTCGCGCACTACCTGAAGCTGATCGTGGGCGGCCCCTTCTACCAGGTCCTGCTCGCCGGTGCGGCCGTGCGGGCCGTCTGGCGTGAGCAGCGCGGCCGTAACGACTGGGAGCTGACGAGCCACGTCGGCGCGCATCTCGGCGAGACGGCCACGAGTCGGGCTGACGTTCCCGTGACCCGAGAGGACGTTCCCGCGTGACCTCCACCCTTCCCGCGGCGACCACCCCGAAGGTCCCCGCGCAGCGGCAGCCCGCGCCCCGGACCGGTGCGCACCGCAGACCGCAGCCGCTGAGCCGGCTGCGCTCCTCCCGCGCTGACCTGGTCCTCTGCGGTGTCCTCCTCGCGGCGATCCTCGTCGTGCAGGGCTGGAACATCGGCGACTACCCGGCCCTCAGCGACGACGAGGGCACCTATCTCGCCCAGGCCTGGTCGGTCCAGCAGGGCAACGGCCTCGCCCACTACACCTACTGGTACGACCATCCGCCGCTGGGCTGGATCCAGATCGCCGTGCTGACCTGGATCCCCGCGCTGATCAGCCCCGAGGCGATGACGGTGGGCACCATGCGCGCCGCGATGCTGGTGATCAGCGGCATCAGCGCGGTCCTGATCTTCGTGCTGGGACGGCGCCTTGCGCTGCCCCGCTGGGCGGCCGCGCTCGGCATGGTGTTCTTCGGGCTGTCGCCGCTGTCGGTCGTACTCCAGCGGGAGATCTTCCTCGACAACCTCGCGGTGATGTGGACGCTGCTGGCCTTCACGCTGGCCGCCTCCCCGAGCCGGCACCTCTGGCACCACTTCGGAGCGGGCGTCGCCGCCGCCACGGCCGTGCTCACCAAGGAGACGATGCTCGTCGTCCTGCCCGCCCTGTTCCTCACCATGTGGCGCCACAGCCACCGGGACACCCGCAAGTTCGCCCTCACCGGAGCCGTCACGGCCTGTGCCCTGATCGGCTTCGCGTACCCGCTGTTCGCCCTGCTCAAGGGCGAGTTGCTGCCGGGCGCCGGGCACGTGTCCCTGTGGGACGGCGTCAAGTACCAGATGACCAGACCCGGTTCGGGCTTCATCCTGGACCAGGGTTCCGGCTCCTGGGGTGTGCTCCAGTCGTGGCTGTACTACGACCGGATCCTGCCCCTCGGCGGCCTCGCGGGCGCCCTGCTCCTGCTCGTCACCTGGCGCTGGTCGGTCACCGCCCGCGCCCTGGCCGGACCGGCCCTGGCCGTGGCGATCCTCGCCGCGCTGGCCCTGCGCCCCAACGGCTACCTGCCCGCGATGTACGTCATCCAGGCCCTGCCGTTCCTCGCGCTGGTCCTCGCCGGGGGCACCGCCTCCGTCGCCCACGCGGTGCTGAGCCGCTGGCGCTCCCAGGCGGAGAAACGGTACGTCAGCGTGGGTCGTTACACGCTCGCCGCCGTCCTCGCCCTGGCCGCGGGCGCCTACGTGGTCCCGCACTGGTACGACGGTGCCCGCACGGCCGTCACCACCGACGCCAACGCCCCCTACGAGGCCGCGTCCGCGTGGCTGGCCACGGAGGTCGAGGACCCGGAGCACACCCGGGTGCTGGTCGACGACGCGCTCTGGCTGGACCTGGTGCACCAGGGCTACCGGCCCGGCCTCGGCGTCATCTGGTTCTACAAGGCCGACCTCGACCCCGCGGTGACGAAGACGATGCCGCGCGGCTGGAAGGACCTCGACTACGTCGTCGCCTCGCCGACGGTGCGGCGGGACGCGGCCGATCTGCCCAACGTCAAGGCCGCCATGGAGCACTCGGACCCGGTCGCCACCTTCGGCACCGGCGAGGACCGCATCGAGATCCGCCAGATCAAGACGTCCGCCGGAGGCGCACGATGAGCCAGGAGTCCATTGTCCCCGGTGAGGTCGTCAAGACCGCCGAGGTCCCCGAGCCCGGTGCCGTCACCATCGTCGTGCCGACGTTCAACGAGTCGGCGAACGTCCGGCAGTTGCTGCGCCAGATCACCGAGGCCGTACCGGCCCGGCTGCCCTGCGAGGTCGTCTTCGTGGACGACTCCACCGACGACACCCCGGAGGTCATCGAGAAGGCGGCGCAGGACTGCCCGTTCCCGGTGACCGTGCTGCACCGAGAGGAGCCGGTGGGCGGGCTCGGCGGCGCGGTCGTCGAGGGCCTGAAGGCGGCCACGTCGGACTGGATCGTCGTCATGGACGGCGACTGCCAGCACCCGCCGTCCCTCGTGCCCGACCTGGTCGCCACCGGCGAACGGGCGAACGCCGGGCTGGTCGTCGCCTCCCGGTACATCAAGGGCGGCAGCCGGGCCGGACTCGCGGGCAGCTACCGCGTGTTCGTCTCGCGCGGAGCGACCTGGCTGACCAAGGCGCTGTTCCCGCGTCGGCTGCACGGCATCAGCGACCCGATGAGCGGCTTCTTCGCGATCCGCCGCAGCGCGGTCACGGCGGAGGTGCTCCAGCCGCTAGGCTACAAGATTCTCCTCGAACTCGCCGTCCGCAGCCGTCCGCGCCGGGTCACCGAGGTGCCGTTCGTCTTCCAGGACCGGTTCGCGGGGGAGTCCAAGTCGACCGCGCAGGAGGGCTTCCGCTTCCTGCGCCACCTGGCCGGGCTGCGCACCGCCTCCCCGGTCGCGCGCATGGTCGGGTTCGGCCTGATCGGGCTGACCGGCTTCCTGCCGAACCTGGTCGGCCTGTGGGCGCTGACCGCCGCCGGCATGCACTACGTACCGGCGGAGATCCTCGCCAACCAGCTCGGCGTCGCCTGGAACTTCCTGCTCATCGAGCACCTGCTGTTCCGCGAGCGGCGCCGGCACCGGCGCTGGTGGGACCGGGCCGGGCGGTTCGCGCTGCTCGCCAACGCCGATCTGGTGCTGCGCATCCCGCTGATCGCCCTGTTCGTGCACCAGTTCCACCTGGGCGTGCTGTCGGCCACCGCGCTGGCGCTGGTGACGACGTTCGTCCTGCGCTTCGCCGGGACCGAAGCGCTGGTCTACCTGCCGCGCCGGGGCCGGGAGAAGCCCGCGCGCGACGGCCGTACAGCAAGGAGAGCCGTGTGAAACCTCGTCGCAGAACGACCGCACTCCTGTCCGTGGCAGCCCTCACCTCGGGTCTGCTCCTGACCGCACCCCAACCAGCCTCCGCCGCCAACCTCATCAAGAACCCGGGTTTCGAGACCGCCGGCGCAGACGGCATGCCGTACTGCTGGGAGAAGTCCGGCTGGGGTGACAACGACTTCACCTTCACCACCACGACCGACGCGCACACCGGCTCCAAGGCGATGAAGGTCGAGCTGACCCGCCGCGTCGAGGGCGACCGCAAGGCGCTGATCACCGAGTCCGCCGCGTGCGCGCCGGTGGTGACGCCGGGCAAGCAGTACGACCTCGGCCTCTGGTACAAGACGACGACCCCGGACGCGGCGATCACCCTGTTCCGGCACGACACCACGGCCGGCTGGCAGTACTGGACCGACCTCAAGACGCTGGACCTGGCAGGGAACTGGACCGAGGCCACCGTCCGCACGCCCGAGGTCCCCGCCGGCACCGACCGCATCTCCTGGGGCGTCTCCGTCTACGGCACAGGCTCCGCCACCACCGACGACTACACCATGGACCAGGTGCCCGACCCCGTCCTGCCGCCCGAGTGCACCGGCACCGCCGCGCAGTGCGCCGACGGCAAGTGGGACGTGCTGCCCACGCAGAACCCGGTGCGCTCCATGCACTCGGTCGTGCTCCACAACGGCAAGGTGCTGCTGATCGCGGGCTCCGGGAACGACGAGGCGATGTTCGAGGCCGGCACCTTCACGTCGGCGGTGTACGACCCGGCGGACGGCTCCTACAAGGTCATCCCCACGCCGAAGGACATGTTCTGTGCGGGGCACGTGCAGCTCCAGGACGGGCGTGTGCTCGTGATGAGCGGCAACAAGGGCTACCCGACGGCGGACGGCCGTGTCGGCTACCAGGGCTACAAGGACTCGTACATCTTCGACCCGGAGACCGAGACCTACTCCAAGACCAACGACATGAACGACGGCCACTGGTACCCGTCGGCGACGATCCTCGGCAACGGTGACGTCATCACCTTCGGCGGGCTGCGCGAGGACTCCACCGGCTCGGTCACCGCCGAGCTGTTCTCCGAGGCCGAGCAGCAGTGGCAGCCGCTGTGGAAGGTCAACCAGACCTGGTCGTACTGGGGGCTGTACCCATCGATGATCCTGATGCAGGACGGCCGCCTCTTCTACTCGGGCAGCCACGTCTTCGGCAACAACATCCCGGGCACGGGATCGGCGATCTACGACTACGACGCCAACACCACCACCCAGGTGCCGGGCCTGCGGAACAAGGACGAGCGCGACCAGTCGGCGAGCGTGCTGCTGCCCCCGGCGCAGGACCAGAAGGTCCTCACCCTCGGCGGCGGCAACATCGACTCCAATCCGGAGGCGAACCGTCTGACCGACATCATCGACCTCAAGCAGCCCAGCCCCGCGTACGTGGCCGGGCCGCCGATCCCGCAGGGCACCGTCGACCTCGGCAACGGTCCGGTCCCGCAGACCGGGAACCAGGGCAAGATGTACGTCTCGGCCGTGCTGATGCCCGACGGCAAGGTGCTGGAGACGGGCGGCGGGCTGCACAACCGCGCCGACCCCGTCTACGAGACGTCGATCTTCGACCCCGAGTCGGAGACCTTCGAACCGGTCGCCGTCGACCCCGAGGCGCGCGGCTACCACTCCTCGGCCTTCCTGCTCCCCGACGGCCGTGTGATGACGACCGGCGACAACCCGGGCAACGGCTCCTGGAACCACGACGTGTCGGTGTACAGCCCGCCGTACCTGTTCAAGGGACCCCGCCCGCAGATCACCTCCGTCATCGACACCGAGTGGAACTACGGCGACACCCAGCGGATCACCGTCGACCGGCCCATCGCCAAGGCCGAGCTGATCCGCCCGGCCGCCGTCACGCACTCCTCGGACCCGAACCAGCGGTTCGTGGACCTGCCGTTGTCCGTCGACGGCGGCAACGTCGACCTGAACGTCACGAGCAACCCCAACCTGGCCCCGCCCGGCTGGTACATGCTCTTCGCGGTCGACGCGAACGGCGTGCCCTCGGTGGCGAAGTGGGTGCACCTCCAGGGCCCGCAGGCGCTCAGGGCGACGGACGCCTCCGCCCACGTCCACGACTTCGCGGACGAGCCCACGGGCAAGGTCGTCAAGCCCGGCAAGAAGCGGACGTCGCAGAAGGTCAGCCCGACGATCTCCGGCTGCGACCGCCACTACGGCTCGATCAACGTCTGCGTGCCGACGGACTTCCCGGCGGAGGTGAAGAAGACGACGGCGGCGCGGTGCCAGTGGCTCAAGGCGAACGACTACGGCCGCCTGAAGGTCAACGGCAAGGACGACCCGCTGGGCCTGGACCGGAACCGGGACGGAATCGCCTGTGGGAAGGGTGATGTGAAGAAGGGTCAGCGCTGACCGCGTGACTCCGTCAGGGCGCGCTCCACGATGGCCTCCAGCTGCTCGTGGTGCGCGCCCTTCCAGTACGCCCGGCCGCATGCCGTGCACTGCGCGAACACGTCGTACGTGGCATGCGTGCCGTGCTTCAGCTGGTCCGCGACCTCGTCCTTGGTCGCCTTGCGCAGCACCCCGTTGCAGGCCGTGCACCGCGTCCACGGGAGCAACTCGGGCTGGAACCGGTCCAGGACGTCCCGAAGCTGCTCCTCCGGTCGTGTGCTGTAGACGAACGCTCCCGCCCACAGCTCGCGGCGCCGCAGCAACCCCCGGTCGCGGCTCAGCATGACCCGCTGCTCGGCCGCCGAACGTGCCGCGAGGGCCGGGTCGCCGATGTCGGTCGACTCGTACGCGGTGTCCACGCCGAGTAGCCGGAGCCGGCGGGCCAGCGTGCCGAGGTGGACGTCGAGGAGGAACCGCAGGGGAGCGCCCGGCACCCGCTGGGGGCGCGCGACGGTTCGTACGGCCACCGCCTCGCCGGCCACCGGGACGTGCGCGAAGGGCACCTCGCGGCCGTCCACGAGCAGCGCGCCGACCTCGGTCAGCGGTACGCCCAGTGACTCGATGACATGGCCCAGGCTGGAGGCACCGTCCGTGGTGGCCCGCAGGGTGCCGGTGCGCCGGGCCCGGGGGACGAAGACGTGCAGCTCGGGGGCGAACTCGACGTGGATCTCGGGACCGTTCACCCGGTCAGGATGTCATGGGGGCCGCGGAAGCGGGTGGCCGTTTCGGCAGGTCCTTGAGGGTGTCGAGGGTGCGGTCGACCAGGTCCGGCAGGTCGTCCCGGAAGTCCCGTTCGACCCAGTAGATCATCGCCTCCAGCAGGGCACCCATCAGTCCCATCGCGTACACCCGCACTTCGAGCTCGTCCTGGTCGCGTCCGGTGCGTTCCGCGAGCGCCCGGCACAGCAGGCGGCCGGTGACGGACATGCTCTCCAGCATCCGCGCGCGCAGCGCGGGCACCTCGGCCATCAGCCGGATGCGCAGGATCATCTCGTCCTGCTCGGAGTCCGGGGTGTCTGCGATGGCCATGGTCATGCCCTGGCGGATCGCCCAGCGCAGCGACTCCAGCACCGGTTCGTCCCGGGGCCGTGCCCGCAGCAGGTCCTCCACCAAGGGGTCGTACTCGTCCGTCAGGACGATGTCCTCCTTGGTGGGGAAGTAGCGGAAGACGGTGCTCGGCGAGACCTCGGCGCGCTCCGCGATCTGCTCGACCGTGGTGGCGTCGTACCCCTGTTCCTTGATCAAGGCGTACGTGGCGTCCCTGATCGCGATCCGCGTCTTGATCTTCTTGCGTTCCCGCAGGCCCAGATGGCGCGCGGCCTCGGGAACAGGGGTCCGTGCGGTGGTCATACGGCTCATTGTCGGTCATCGGCCTCCACCCGGGCCACGTCCGCGTCCGAGAGCCCTGGCCGGCGGCTTCCCGGGCTCCATGGCCTCCCCGGGCTCCTCGGCTTCTCCGGGCTCCCCGGGCTCCCCGGGCCCGCCGAGAACCCCGGGCTGTCCGGCCTGAGCGGCGGCCCGCGGGTTGGGCAGCAGCAGTGCCGTCAGCGCCGCCGTCACCAGGGCCGCGATGCCGCAGACCACGAGGACCGTGGACATGCCGTCCACATACGCGGCGTCGGCGGAGTGGGCGAGCGCCGGCAGCCCCAGCCGCTCGGCCACGGCGTGGGCGCCGCTGAGCGAGTCGCGTGCCGCGTCCGCCGCCCCCTGGGGCAGTCCGGCGGTGTCGAGCCGGTCGTCGTAGGCGCCCGCGACGAGGCTGCCGAGCAGGGCGATGCCGATGGCGCCGCCCACCTGGCGCAGCGTCATCAGCAGTCCGGAACCGCTGCCCGCCTCCTCGGCGGGGATGCCGCCGAGCGCCGCGTCCATCGCGGGCACCATCGCCAGGCCGAAGCCCAGGCCCGCGATCGTCAGCCACAGGGCGGTGAACCCGTAACCGGAGCCGGACTCCGTGCGGGAGCCGAGCAGCGCGGCGAAGCACAGCACCACCAGACCCGTGGTGACCACCGGGCGCGGTCCCGTGCGCCGCACCAGCAGGGTGCTCAGCCGTGCGGAGACCATCAGCCCGCCCATCATCGGCAGGAGCCGCAGCCCGGTGCCGAAGGCGTCGCTGCCGCCGACCTCCTGCAGATACGCCGGCAGCGTGAACAGCAGCCCGGAGAAGACGAACGTGCCGAGCGTCGCCGCCAGGCTGTTGAAGAGGAACCCCCGGTGGCCGAGCAGTTTCAGGTCCAGCATGGGCCGCACCGCGCGGCGCTCCCGTGTGACGAGGGCGGTGAGCAGCACGACGGACACGCTGAACGAGCCGAGCACCAAAGCGCTGCCCCAGCCGCGCCCGGGCGCCTCGATGATGCCGAAGACCAGGGCACCCAGCCCCAGCGCGCTGTACGCGGTCGACAGGGCGTCCACCCGGGGTGAGGACGGGTCGCGGGACTCGGGCAGCAGGAACAGACAGGCGGCGATGCCGATCGCGGCCATGGGGATGTTGATCAGGAAGATCGAGCCCCACCAGTAGTGGTCCAGCAGCAGCCCGCCGACCAGCGGCCCGAGCGGCATCCCCGCGGCCATGGACGCGGTGACGGCGGCGACGGCCTTGCCGCGCTCCTCCTCGCCGAACATCGACGGCAGCACGGACAGGCCCAGCGGAATCACCAGCGCGGCACCGAGACCCATCAGGGAGCGGGCCGCGATCACCAGCTCCGGGGTGTCGACCAGCGTGCCGGCCAGCGACCCGGCGAGGAACACCACCAGGCCCGTGACCAGCATCCGGCGCCGCCCGAACCGGTCGCCGAGCAGTCCGGCGGGCAGCATCAGCGCCGCGAACACGACGACATAGGAGTCGACGATCCACTGCAGCTCGCCGGTGGTCGCCCCCAGCTGCGCGGCCATCTTCGGCAGCGCCACGTTGAGGATCGTCAGATCGAAACCCAGCGCGAGCATGCTCGCGACGAGGGCGCCGAGCGCCCACCAGCGGCGGGGGTCCCCGCGCCCGGGATCCTGCTGAGTGACAGTAGCCATGAAATGAGAGTTACTCTCAAAAGAGTCTCACTGTCAACGTGTGGGGACATGAGAAAGGGCCACGGCGCGAAAAGCCGTGGCCCCGTGCTGCGCGGCAGCTGTCACCCGTGCTGGTACGCCACCAGCGAGATCCCCACGTAGTGCGTGATGAAGGCCGCCAGGGTGAGGGAGTGGAACACCTCGTGGAAGCCGAACCAGCGCGGTGACGGGTTCGGCCGCTTGATCCCGTAGACCACGCCGCCGGCGCTGTAGAGCAGGCCGCCGACGATGACCAGGACGAGGACGGCGACGCCGCCGGCCCGCATGAAGTCGGGCAGGTAGAAGACGGCCGCCCAGCCCATCGCGATGTAGCAGGGCGTGTAGAGCCAGCGCGGGGCGCCGACCCAGAAGACGCGGAAGAGGATGCCGGCCACGGCCGCGCCCCAGATGCCCCACAGCAGCCACTGCCCCTTGGCTTCCGGCAGGAGCAGCATGGTCAGCGGCGTGTAGGTGCCCGCGATGATCAGGAAGATGTTGGCGTGGTCCAGCCGGCGCAGGACGCCGTCCATGCGGGGACTCCAGTCGCCCCGGTGGTACAGCGCGCTCACGCCGAACAGCAGGCATGCCGTCAGGGCGAAGATGCCGCAGGCGATGCGTCCTCTGGACGAGTCTGCGAGGGCGGTCAGCACCAGGCCCGCGATCAGGGCGGCCGGGAACATGCCGAGGTGCAGCCAGCCGCGCAGCTTCGGCTTCACCGGGTGCGGCAAAGGGAGCGCCTTCGGACCGTGGCCGTCGGCCGCCGAGTCCGTGGGCGCGTCGGGGGCGAACGCAGTCATGGAGGAATGGTAGCTACGGAACCGTAAGTCACGTATCGGTGCCGCGGATTGGCGGGCGAAGAGTGGCCATCCTCTCATCAGGGCCCGACGATGGTCACGCAAACGGACTGTCAGGTGAACGCAACGTGCACGTAAAGCGGTGCGGGAAACCGTGGCGAGCCTCACGTTGCTCACCTGTGCGCTCCTCTGGACAGATGGGCGCGCACGTCGGATGATCAAATGAGTGCGGTCGGCACCGGATGAGCGCCAAGATCTTCCGTGAAGCATCCGGGTCGCAGCCCCCACGGGGCCTCCACATCACAAAAAATCCCTCATTTAGGAGCAATCGTGGCGCGCGATATCGCGGCTCCCACCGTCCCCACCACCCATCAGGGGCTGATCTCGTGGGTCAACGAGATCGCAGAACTGACGCAGCCGGACAACGTGGTCTGGTGTGACGGATCCGAGGCCGAGTACGAGCGCCTGTGCGGGGAGCTCGTCGAGAAGGGCACCTTCCGGAAACTCGACCCGATCAAGCGCCCCCACTCCTACTACGCGGCCTCCGACCCCACCGATGTCGCCCGCGTGGAGGACCGGACGTTCATCTGTTCCGAGAAGGAGGCGGACGCCGGCCCGACCAACCACTGGAAGGCCCCCGCCGAGATGCGGGAGATCTTCCAGGGCACCGGCGGCCAGGGCGGTCTGTTCCGCGGCTCGATGCGCGGCCGGACCATGTACGTCGTGCCCTTCTGCATGGGCCCGCTCGGCTCGCCGCTGTCCGCGCTCGGTGTGGAGATCACCGACTCGGCCTACGTCGCCGTCTCGATGCGCACCATGACGCGCATGGGCCAGGCCGTCCTGGACGAGCTCGGCTCCGACGGCTTCTTCGTCAAGGCCGTGCACACCCTGGGCGCCCCGCTGGAGCCCGGCCAGGCGGACGTCCCCTGGCCCTGCAACCGGACCAAGTACATCTCGCACTTCCCCGAGGACCGTGAGATCTGGTCCTACGGCTCGGGCTACGGCGGCAACGCCCTGCTCGGCAAGAAGTGCTACGCCCTGCGCATCGCCTCCGTCATGGCCCGTGACGAGGGCTGGCTCGCCGAGCACATGCTGGTCCTGAAGCTGACCCCGCCGCGCGGCGAGGCCAAGTACGTCGCCGCGGCCTTCCCGAGCGCCTGCGGCAAGACCAACCTCGCCATGCTGGAGCCGACCGTCCCCGGCTGGACCGTCGAGACCATCGGCGACGACATCGCCTGGATGCGCTTCGGCGAGGACGGCCGCCTGTACGCCATCAACCCCGAGGCCGGCTTCTTCGGTGTCGCGCCCGGCACCGGCGAGCACACCAACGCCAACGCGATGAAGACGCTGTGGGGCAACTCCGTCTTCACCAACGTCGCCCTCACCGACGACAACGACATCTGGTGGGAGGGCATGACGGAGGAGACCCCGGCCCACCTGACGGACTGGAAGGGCAACGACTGGACGCCCGAGTCCGCCCGCGAAGCAAATGGATACCGTCCGGCCGCCCACCCCAACGCCCGCTTCACCGTCCCGGCCTCGCAGTGCCCGATCATCGCGCCGGAGTGGGAGGATCCCAAGGGCGTGCCGATCTCGGCGATCCTCTTCGGTGGCCGCCGCGCCACCGCCGTGCCGCTGGTGACGGAGTCCTTCGACTGGAACCACGGCGTGTTCCTCGGCGCCAACGTGGCCTCCGAGAAGACCGCCGCCGCCGAGGGCAAGGTCGGCGAGCTGCGTCGCGACCCGTTCGCGATGCTGCCGTTCTGCGGCTACAACATGGGCGACTACATGGCCCACTGGGTCGACGTGGCCAAGGACAAGGACCAGTCCAAGCTGCCGAAGATCTACTACGTCAACTGGTTCCGCAAGGACGACGAGGGCAAGTTCGTCTGGCCCGGCTTCGGTGAGAACAGCCGCGTCCTGAAGTGGATCGTGGAGCGCCTGGACGGCACCGCCGAGGGCGTCGAGACCCCGATCGGCGTCCTGCCGACGCGTGCGGCCCTCGACACGGACGGGCTCGACCTCGCCGACTCCGACCTCGACTTCCTGCTCACGGTCGACAAGGAGGTCTGGCGCGAGGAGGCCGCCCTGGTCCCCGAGCACCTCAACACCTTCGGTGACCACACGCCGAAGGAGCTGTGGGACCAGTACCGCGCGCTGGTGGAGCGCCTGGGCTGAGCCCACCCCCTGTACTCCGCGGCCGGCTGGAACCGAGAGTGCCCTGACCAGCAATATCGTCACGGCCGGCCGCGGAACCGACTGGCGGGACCCGTACAACGGCGTGCGGGGTTCGGGCCGGTCACCGCGTCCTCCGTCCGCCCCGACGGAAACAAGCGGCGACCGGCCCCCTCCCGCCCGCTTCGGCGCGGCCCGTCCCGCGGGCTCACGAACGTGCCGATGGATGACCGAGCGCTCCGGCCGACCGCCTACGTCGACCGGGGCGCTCGGGCGTGTTCGGGGTCTCGGCGCGGCGGCGATGGTTTCGGCGTCGGTGAACAGTTCGCACCACACCGTCTTGCGGCCGGCCTCCTGCGCCACACCCCACCGCACGGCCAGCGCGTCCAGCAACGCCAGACCTCGGCCGGATTCCGCCTCGGTCCGGGCGCCGGCCGCTCCGCCCCTCCGACGAGGACGGGCAGCGCCGGGGATCGGGAGCGGTGACCCCCAGCCGGACCCGCCCGCCCTCCTCCCGCCACACCCGCACCGTCACGGGGACGCCCTCCCCGACGTGCCGGATCACGTTCGTGACGAGCTCGCCCGCACAGAGCTGCACGTCGGTCCCGTACGAGCGCAGCGCCCGCCGCACACCGGACACCGTGGCCGGGGTTGCGAGCAACTCCAGCGTCGTCACCGGC
>NZ_JBEXSH010000032.1:0-22596 GCF_040613555.1 Streptomyces sp. NPDC006265 | reverse complement strand
GTCAACGACCCCGCGTTCGCGCAGTACCTCACCGACCCCACCGAGCTTCCCGCCGTCACGCCGGAGCTGATGGCCCAGACGGTGATCCCTCCGGAGGAAGGCGCGAGCGATGACCCTTACTCCTCCTGAAGTGCCGACCGTCCGGCTCAGGGGCCGCTACCTGGCTCCTGACAAGACTCCGCTGGCTGGCACCGTGTCGTTCGCGCCGCCGTCGGTTCTGACGCTGCCGGCCTCGGATGTCATTTCTACGACGGCCGCGAAAGTCACGCTCGACTCCACGGGCGCCTTCGAGGTCGACCTGATCCCCACCGACGTCCCTGGCATGTCGCCGTCGCGGTGGTCCTACCAGGTGACGGAGAAGCTCAAGGGCGTCCACCCGCGGATCTTCCACATCATGCTGCCGGGCGGCACCGGCCCGGTCGACCTGGCGGACATCGCTCCCGTCTCGCCCTACGCGGGCAACTACCTGCCGGTCGCCGGCCCGCAGGGCGCCAAGGGTGACCAGGGTGAGCCCGGCGAGGTCACCAGCGAGCAGCTCGACGCACTCGAAGCCCGGGTCGCGCCGCGCCCGCAGGAGTACACCCAGACCTCCGCGCTCGCGGAGTGGACGATCCCGCACACCATGCCGTACCGGCCGGCCGTGAGCGTCTATGACGTCTCGGGTCGAGAAATCGGCGGCTCCGTCGAATATCCCACCCCCACCACCGTGCTGGTCCGTTTCGCGTTCGCGGAGACCGGCTCGGCAGTACTGCATTAGGAGCGCCCGATGGCCACTACCGATTTCCGGTTCCCGGTAAAGCTCAACAAATTGCCCGTCCAGGGCCTGGTGCCGGAGGCGTCAAGTTCCGCGCCCACGGCTCCTGTTGAGGGGCAGATGTGGACCGACACCGTCAACCACACGGTGAAGTTCTGGAACGCCTCGGTGTGGAAGGACCCGCTGAGCCGCAGCGACCACACCGGCACGCAGCCGGCGAGCACCATCAGCGACCTCGCCGCGGTGGTGCAGGCGTACCGGCTCGACCAGTTCGCCGCTCCGACGGCCGCCGTTTCGCTGGGCGGTCAGCGCGCCACCAACGGCGCGGACCCGACGGCCCCAACAGACCTGGTGACGAAGCAGTACGCCGACAACTTGCGGGCCGGTATCGCCGTCAAGGACCCGGTGCGGGTCGTCGCCACCTCGAACATCAACCTGTCGACCCTGCCAGCCGCCATCGACGGCGTCACCATGGCCGCCGGCAACTCGTTCCTGGCGGCGGCCCAGACGACCGGCACCCAGAACGGCATCTACACCTACCCGGGGTCCGGGCAGCCGGCCACCCGCCGAAGCGACGCCGACGCTACCGGGGAGATCCTCGACGGCACGCTGGTGGCAGTGTCCGAGGGCGCCGCGGCCGGCACCCAGTACATCCAGACGGCGACCCCCTCCGGGGCCCCTGGCGCATGGACCCAGACGTGGGTGCTGTACTCCTCCGGCGGCCAGACATACACCGCCGACGGCCAGGGCCTGGAGCTGTCGGGCACGACCTTCTCGCTGGAGCTGGCCGACGCCACCCTCTCCAAGAGCGCGGGCGGCCTGACCGTCGGCCTGGTCACCGTAGCCAAGGGCGGCACGGGCGCGACGACTGCGGCCGGCGCCCGCACGGCGCTCGGGACGGTCGGCAAGTACAGCGCGAACGTCGGCGCCCTGACCGGCGGCACACCACTGAACATCACGCACAGCCTGAACACCGTGGACCTCGCGGAGCCGTCGCTGAAGGAGATCAGCAGCGGCGAACTGGTGGGTGCCAAGTTCGTGGTGGTCGACGCCAACACCGTCAGCGTCACGACCGCGGCCTCCTACGCGGCCGACACGTTCCGGGTCACGGTGGTGGGCTGATGGTCGCGCGCCAGCTCGCCCCGCAGACAGTGCCCGCGACGGGTGGCAACGTCGTGTCGTCCGACAAGGTCGGCACGGCCAACGGCGTGGCGGGCCTTGGTGCCGACGCCAAGGTGCCCGCGGCACAGATCAACGTTCCGAAAATCACGGTCGGCGTCACCGCTCCCACAGGTCCCGCCATCGGGGACGTGTGGATCGACACGAACTGAGGCAGCATGGCCACCCGCTTCTGGCTCACCTCCTCCGCCGCGCCGTACACGCCGGCGACCAAGCGCGGTGCCTGGACCAACGCGACATCCACTGTGGCTGGGCTGCTCGGCCGCCAGCCGGCCGGCGCCTCGTCCACGTCCGCAGTGGCGGAAACATCCCTGGCGCAGAACAGTGTCCTGCTGGGGCGGTGGGTCAGCCCGCCGGCACGAAAGGCTGGGACGCTCTCCGGCACGGTGGACTTCTGTGTTGGGCGCGTCGCCTCGGCCACGGCCGCCGCGTTCGTCACGCGGGTGCACATGTACGTCACAGCCGGAGACAGTGACACCGTGCGGGGCACTCTGCTCGATAACTGGCAGGGCTCGTCGAACTGGCCGACGACGGCCTCTGGCGGTGCGGCCACGGGCCAGGCCCTCGGGCCCGTGGCTCTCCAGACCGGCGACCGGGTCGTGCTCGAATTCGGCTACCAGGCCACGAATACCGTCACGACCTCGTACACGGGCACCGCCTACTACGGAGCCACTGGGACGACGGATCTGGCAAACGCGTCCGCGGCTGTCACCACCAATCCTGGCTGGGTTGAATTTTCCGGCGCCGACGGCCTGTTCTCCGTGCCGACAGCCGAAATCGTCGACAAGTTCACCACCGGCATTAGCTCGCGGTTCGTGTACTGGGGCGACACGTTCTGGAACGAGGCTTGGCACCGTGCATCAGTGCAGGCCAACGAGCAATTCGCGGGCTTGATGGCGAACGCCGCCTATGAGGTCACCGGCTCAGCTCACTACGGGGAGATCGTCAAAATCCCCACAGGCGGCAACAACACCACGTTCTCGTCGCTGATTCTGGGCCCGGTGGACAACGGGACGTTCGTGCGGTTCAAGTGGGTCGTCTGGAATCAGACGCTGGTCTTTGAAAACGCCGTCGGCTACTGGGACGCGTCTCCGACGACGGTGCCTTATGACCCGGTGGCTCACCGCTGGTTCCGATTCCGTGAAGCAGGCGGCACCTTTTACTGGGAAACCAGCCCGAACGCGTCCACGTGGACCGTGCGCCGCAGTATGACGACCCCGCAGTGGCTGAAGTTCGGGACACTGCGCACGAATTTCGAGGGGTACGCGGACGCGGGAAGCATCGCCGTCCCGGCCGAAGTCGACAACATCAACACAGTGCCCACGACCGTGGTGAAGGTGTGGAGCGGCAGCGCCTGGGTCCAGAAACCCCTCAAGGTCTGGAACGGCACTGCCTGGGTCACGAAACCAGTGAAGGCGTGGTCCGAAACCGCCTGGTTCTAGGGATTAACTGGCCGTTAAGACCCCGTGCCACGCTCGTCCTCAGATCCTTTTGCGATCAACCCATGCCATTTCTCTGAGGAGGTCACTCATGGCCCGCTATGTGCTCGTGGACGCCGACGGCATCGACATGACGATCAAGTACGGCCCGATCGAGCTGGAGGACCCGTCGCAGTACTCGGTGCCGGAGGGCAACAAGCTCCTCCTGGAGAGCACCGCGCTGGGTGAGGGCTACCGCTACGCCGAGGGCGGCGCGGCCTTCGCCCCGGAGAACCCGGACGGCGATGACTCCGCCGACGAGGACGACGACGAGGACCGCCGCGGCCGTGGTCGGCGCGGGCGCGGGGACGGCGCTCGTGGGCCGCAGGGCCCCCAGGGCGGCCAGGGTGCTCAGACGCAGCCGGGCGGCGAGGGCAGCCCGAACCAGTAGCAGGACTGCCAGGGCCTGCCGTCTCGGGGGCGGCGGGCCCGGTCCATCCCGAAGGGAACCGATCATGACTGTCTCGCAGATCGTGGGCCTGGTGCTCATCGTGCTTCTCGTGCTGGTCATCCTGAAGATCATCGGCATCTTCTGAGCCAGCGCCCATTAACTGGTCGCAAATGGTGCCGAGCATTCTGGTGGGGCGATCTACAACCGCCCATACCGGAGTGCCACCGTGCCCTTTCTTCTGAACGAAGATAAGGCCCTGAAGCAGAAGTTTCAGGGTCTGATGGTGCATGACGCCACCTCCGGTGCCGGCCGTAAGGTCACCGTGCGGTACCGCAACCCCGAGTACGAGCTTGCGGACGCTGTCTATCCCCTGGTGCTCATTTCCCACTCCCGGATTTCCCGGGACGAGGACAGGGAGCACCGCGGGTACGTCCGCCTTCACTACGCCCCGGAAAACTACGAGCCGTGGGCCGACATGACGGACCCCGCGCAATCGCCCTACACGGCCCAGATGCCTATCCCGCTGAACGTCGACTACCAGATCGACGCCTACGCGCGGAAAGAGACACATCTCATCGAGATGACGGGCGCCATGTCGGGATTCCACTTCCTTCCCGCTCGCTTCGGCTATTTGCCAATCGGCGAGGACGGGACCGTGCGCCGGCTCGACCTGCTCGGCGGCCCGGAGTACAGCGAGTCGAAGGACGAGCAGGGCAAGCGGCTTTTCATCGCCTCCTGGGTGATCCGCATTTCCAGCGAACTCTTCCTCTCCGACATTCAGACCCTCACACCTGCGCAGCGAGTCCTCATCAGTTGGCTCGATAAGCGCTTTTTCGATGAGGGGCACACCGTCGAGCTGGACCCCACGCAGGTGGTCACCCCCGCGGAGGCTGATACCCCATGACCACGCCCACCACATTCCCCTACCGGCGGCCCGGGGTCTATATCTCGGAGACTCTCAAGCCGCTCCCACAGCAAGTCAGTCCCCCGGGTCTGGCAGTGGCCGCGTTCGTCGGCACCCATGACTCCGGCCCGTCTACGCCGATGAAGGTGACGAGCTGGGAGCAGTTCGTGTCGCTCTACAACGGCTTCGGGAACGGGTTGAACTATCTGCCCTTCCAGGTCTACAGCTACTTCTCGAACGGCGGGCAGACCGCGTGGATTCTGCGGGCCACGCCCACCGACTCGACCGCATCCCGTCTGGTGGTTCAGAACCAGCCGGTGCCGCCGACCGAGACCATCACGGCGACCCCTGACGGCACCGCGCCGACGGGGGCCGGCACCGCTCCGACCGGTAAGGCCACGGGCGTGCAGCTCGTCACTCCGGAGGAGCCGGTGACGGCCAATCCGGAGCAGACGGCGTTCATGATCGAATGGACCGCGGTCACCCCGCTGTCCAGCGTGGACGCGTACGAGGTCGTCGTGACCAACCCCGACGAGGGCTCCTTCAACAAGCAGCTCTGGGTCGCTCAGCCGGAGACCGGCAAGCCTCAGGCCGCGTTCACCGACCTGGCACCGGACACGACCTATGAGGTCCAGATCACGCCTTACAAGGGCGGCACAGCGGGCTCTCCGATGGACCTGCCGGCGGAGTTCTCCACGGCTGCGGGCTACACGAACCAGGACGCGCTCCAGATCAGCGCCAAGGGCCGGGGTGCCTACGGCAACGCCATCTACGTCACCACCACCCCGAGCTGGAACGCCGGCCGTTTCCACCTGTTCGTGAAGTACGGCGGCACCGGCTCCGCCCAGCTCGTCGAGACGTGGCAGGATCTGTCCCTCAATCCGGCTGACCCGCGTTACGTCGTCGGTCTGGTCAACTCGGCCAAGGCCGGCTCGAACTACGTGACCGTGGCCAACCTCCTGCCGCCGACGTCGGTGACTCCCGGTACCGGCATGACCCCCGACGCCTCCTGGCTCCCCGAGTACCTGGCGGACGCTCCTCTGGCCACCGGCACCGACGGTGTCCAGGCCGTGAACCTGGCCCAGCAGCTCAGCGACCAGTTCGCCTCCGTCGCGGACGTGCTGCTGGTCAACCTCTGCGGCAACACCAGCATGACGGACCACCTCCCGGCGTCCACCCAGATCAACGCGGCCATCTCTTGGGCGGAAAGCAGGCGCGGCGCCTTCCTGGTCCTCGACACACCCCGCCAGCCCTCACCGATCGACAGCGAGACCGCGGCGACGAAGCTCGTCGAGACGGTCAGCGGCTACGCGCCGGCGTCCTCCTACGCTGCGGCGTACGGGCCCTGGCTCCAGGTCGCTGACCCGGCCGGCTCGTCGGTGTCCTCCACGCGCATGCTGCCGCCGGCCGGCGCCGTCATGGGCCAGTACGCACAGGCGGATGCGGCCGTGGGTCCCAACCGCAGCCCGGCCGGTGTCGCGTACCACCTCGTCGGCGCGGTGGGAGTCGAGCACCTCTTCACGAACACTCAGCTCGACAGGCTCAACGACTCCGGGGTGAACATCATCCGGCCGGTGCCGCAGGCCGGGTACTGCGTCATGGGCGCCCGGACGTTGAAGAAGGGAATGCCCGACCGGTACATCAGCGTTCGGCGCATGCTCATCTACCTGGAGAACCTGCTCGAAGACGTCACTCGTTTCGCAATTTTCGAGCCCAATGGGCCGGACCTGTGGCAGACGCTTGCGGCCCTGGTCGACCAGCAGCTCCTCTCGCTGACCCAGGCCGGACAGCTTCAGTCGACCGTGCCGAGTCAGGCGTATTTCGTGGTCTGCGACGAGACCAACAACACGCCGGGCACGGTGGCGCTGGGTGAAATTCACATCGCGGTAGGCGTCGCTCTCGCGTCGCCGGCCGAGTTCATCGTCATTGAGATCAGCCAGTACCAGGGCGGCGTTTCCGCGTCGACTGACTCCGCGACCCAGACGGAAACGTTCTGACGGTCCAACTAGCCCGCCTCTCAATTCTGTTCATTCCGGCGGCCCTTCGAACCGGGAATTGAGAGGTGAAGCATGGCGACCACGACCACGACGCAGAAGCCGTCCCTGGCACAGCTCAGCACGGACCCTCTGAGGAACTTCAAGTTCCAAGTAAAGATCCACCTCGCAGGGTCCACGTTGGACAGCTCCAAGCGGTCCAATCAGCTCGGATTCATGAGCGTCTCCGGCCTGTCCATCACCACTGACGTGGTGGTTTACAGGCAGGGCGGCATGAACACGACAACTCAGAAGATGCCGGGCCAATCGGACTTCGCGCCCATCACTCTCTCAAGAGGGCTGATCTGTGGCGACTCGGACATTCACGCCTGGCTGCGGCAGATCTTCCAGGTGATGCAGGGGACGGGCGGAAACAACGGCTCGTACAACTTCAGGGCCACGATGGACATTTTCCTGCTCGACCACCCCGTCACCACTCAGACCGTCACCTATAAGGCGGGCTGGCGGGTCTACAACTGCTGGCCGACCTCCGTTGCATTCGGCGATCTCGACGCCGGCGCCAACGGAATCGAACTCCAGCAGATCACCCTCGCCCACGAAGGCTGGGACTTCAAGATCGCCAGCAAGTACGGGCCCGGCGCCGGTATTTCGCTGCCGTAATTCGAACCACCACTCAAGGACGACACATGACCGAGCCTATTGCGCTCCCCGCATTCGAGAACTTCGGCGACAAGGCCATCAGCGGCCTGGAAACCCCCGAAGAGGCTCACGCCGCGACTCAGGCCCTCCTCAAGGAGGACCGCGAGTCCGTCCGGCCGCACATCGACGACCCCGGGGAAACTCAAGTCACCCTCGAACGCGGGATCTTCCGGGACGGCACCTGGTACCGCGACGCGGAGGTACGTGAACTCAACGGCTACGACGAGGAAGCCATCGCCGCGGCCGGCGCAGGCAGTGCCCCCCAGAAGGTCGTCGAGACCCTTCTGACAAGGGGCGTCGTCAGCGTCGGCAGCGAGCCCATGACCCGCAAGCTCGCCGGTGAACTGCTCATCGGCGACCGCGAG
This sequence comes from Streptomyces sp. NPDC006265, assembly GCF_040613555.1. Taxonomy (NCBI): domain Bacteria; kingdom Bacillati; phylum Actinomycetota; class Actinomycetes; order Kitasatosporales; family Streptomycetaceae; genus Streptomyces; species Streptomyces sp. NPDC006265. Next base: position 14,832 of record NZ_JBEXSH010000032.1, on the reverse strand, counting down.
CTGCTCATCATGGCGATCAGGCGCGCAACGTTCGGAGACACCCTCGACTTCGAGCGGCTGCCGTGCACCCACTGCGGCGAGCTGGTCGATCTCACGGTGCCGCTCGCTGCCATCCCCTTCGTCCACCTCGACGACCCCGAGCAGGCCGAGTACGACGTGCCGCTGCGCAAGGGGGCCACAGCCGTAGTCCGCATGCCCACCGGCGAGGACCAGGAACAGGTCTTCAGCGTCCGCAACAACCGGGCCAAGCAGGACTCGGTCATCCTCTCCCGCTGTGTCGTGCGCCTGGTCCAGGCCGACGGGTCCGAGGTGCGCCGGCCTCCGGCCCAGAGCCTCAACATGGCCGACCGGCAGACCATCCTCCAGTTCCTCGTAGACCGCCAGCCCGGCCCCCGGCTCGCCGACTTCACCTTCACGCACGAGACGTGCGGAGAGGAGGTCCCCTTGCCCATCAGCCTGGCGGTCATGTTTCGCGGACTGTGACTACGCGCGGGCCTTCACCCAGTTCGAGATCCTCGCCCGCTTCCACTCCGGCTGGTCCCTGAGCGAGATCAAGTCGCTGTCCATCCGTGAACGCCACCACTGGCTCGTGTGCGCCGCCTGGGAAATCGAGAGGAGGCAGTAAGTGACAACTCCCCCCACGCCGCCAGGCCCGCCCACACCAAACCCGGGCGGCGGACGTCTCTTTGGCGCAAATAACCTCGGCCAGCAGATCGACGGGTTGACCCGGGCTTTTACCACGTTCACGAACCGTTTCGCGAGCACGGCCGGCCTGTCCACGATGGGCTGGCAGGCACCGAACGGCGGCCAGGCGCAGCGCACGGGGGACCAGCTCGGCCGAACACAGCAGCGCTACACGCAGTCGTACGACGCGCACAACGTGGCCCGTCAGCGCATGCAGGACGAGTTGGAGCGTCAGCAGCTCCAGTGGGACAGGCAGTTGCGCGTAGGCACTCGCACAGCGTCCAACATGCGCCTGCCTGCCTGGCAGAGGCAGGAGGCCCAGGACCGTCTCGACGAGCAGGCGATCCTCTTCAACAGCAGCCAGTCCCGCACCCGCCGGGAATGGTCGCACCAGGAGGGCGCGCACTCCTCGGCCATGGCGCAGATGCAGTCCGACATGAGCCGGATGCAGGCCCAGCAGCGCACGCAGACGACGATGAACCGCGTCGCGATGGCTGGCCAGGTCGGCGGAGCCGTTGTGGGTGCTGCCCGCTCGTACTACTCGGGCGGGCAGGAGGAGATGTGGGGTCAGTTCGAGCGCCGCTTCTCTCTCATGCGACCCGACTTCGAGGGCTCCTCGGGCCGTCGCGCAATGGCCTACGGGCGGGAGATGAAGCGCTACGGCACCACCATGTGGGGCACCTCCGGTGAGGACGCAGTCAGCGGGGCAAGCGCCATTCTCCAGCAGTCCCCGCTCAACCAGTACGCCCCTCAGATGCGACGCGCCTCATCGGCTGCGTTCGTTACTCCCGGGCTCGGTATTCAGGGCGCGGCCCAGATGCAGCAGGAACTTGGGACGGCGCAGGCTTTTTACGCGAGTCAGATGTTCGGCCTGGCCCCGACCCGGTTTGCCGGGGGCGTCCAGAACTCCTCGGCCGCCATGGCGCTCTCGCTCGCGCAGCGAGTCAACGCCGGCAAGTTCAGCAGCCTCACCGGCAGCCAGCTCCAGGCGCAGCTCGCGCAGGGCGGGTCGCTGTCCATGTCCATGGCCAACTACGCCCGCACGGCTGGGCTCAGTGGTCAGAGCGCGGAGGCGATGCGCAACCAAACGGAATTGTTGCGCGACCTGGTGAACCCGGGCAAAAAGAGCGGCCTGAAGGGGCTGTCCTCCGAGGATGCGTTGAAGGTCATCGAGGACGCCGGCCGACGTGACGACGCCGGAGAAACGGCCCGCGACAAGATCAAGAAATACGCGCCGAGCGTCGGCGACTCCTACCAGGATTCTCAGCGCTACCTCCAGGGCTTGGACCGAGAAGGCCACCTCCCCGGGACCGCGTCATTCCTGGACGCGGCCAAAGCGTCGGCGAACACCCTCGCGGACATCCACTCGCTGCTCCAGAAGACACTCGAACCGCTCGCCGACACCATCGGCAAGATCGCGGGCGGTGCCAAGGGCGGCGGTTTCTGGGGCTCCGCTGGCACGGGCCTCAAGTCGGGCTGGAACTCGGGCCCGAACTTTCTCTTCGGAGATGCGGGCGAGGGCACCGACCAATCGTCCTGGGCCAAGTCGGCGTGGAAAGGCGTCACCGGCCTCTTCGGCGGTGACTCCGGAACCCCGCAGTCCAAGCAGGGCGGTAGCAGTAAGAAGTCCGACAAGGCCGGCACCACCGGCGGTGGAATCTCCGCGGCCATCTCCTTCGCCCGCGCGCAGGTCGGCGACCGCTACATCCTGGGCGCAAACGGGCCCGACGCCTGGGACTGCTCCTCCCTGATGCAGCAGGCTTTCGGCAAGGCCGGCGTGAAACTCCCCCGCGTCACATACGACCAGATCAACTCCGGCGTCGAAATCCCGATCGACGAAGTACGGACCGGCGACCTCGTCTTCTACAAGGACTTGAGCCACGTCGGCCTCTACGCCGGCGGCGGCAAGGTGATCGAAGCCGCCAACCCGGGCAGGGGCGTCGTCGAGGGCCCGATGTACTCGAAGTTCCAGCGGGCCCGCCGGGTGATGTCCGGCGGCGTGGCAGCTTCCGAGACCCTCTCCGGAGAGAGCAAGGACCCGACCACGGACAGCGGCTCCACCGGCGGTGGTTTCACCGTCTCCGGTGCTTACGGGTCCACGGAGGAAGTCGACGCCCTCGCTGCCGCGCTCACCGGCGGCGGAGGCAGTGCCCAGGCCGTCAGCCGCACCCCGCAGGCCACTTTGAACGAAGAGGCCGACGTCGGTAACACCGACACCGGCAAGAGCAACGCAGGCACTGACGCACCGAAGAACGTGAAGGAGAGCGTCAAGGCCGGCAAGGAGATGGCCGCCGACTACGGCTGGACCGGTGGCCAGTGGTCCGCCCTGTACAAGCTGTGGACGAACGAGTCGGGCTGGCGGTGGTGGGCGGACAACCCCTGGTCGGACGCGTACGGAATTCCCCAGTCGCTGCCCGGATCGAAAATGGCGTCCGAGGGCTCGGACTGGAAGACGAACCCCCGCACGCAGATCGCGTGGGGCCTGAAGTACATCAAGGGCCGGTACGGCAGCCCGCAAAAGGCCCTGAGCTTCTGGAACTCCCACAACCCCCACTGGTACAAGGAGGGCGCGTGGGACGTGCCCGGCCAGGCGGGCGAGGGCCTCGACGCCAAGTTGCACGGCGGCGAAATGGTGCTGGAGCGCAACACGGCCCACACCGTGCGCCAGGCGCTCCTCAACCAAGGCATTACGCCCTCTCCGGGGCAAGGCTCAAACTCCTCGGGCTCGACCGGCTCCGTCACCTTGCAGTTCGGCGCAGGCAGTGTCGTCGTACAGATGCCGACAGCCACCGCGGAAGGCGCCAAGAGCGCTGCCCAGGCTTTCGTCTCCCACATCGCGGCCGACGACCGAATCAAGTCCCTGATGGGAGGCTGGTGATGGCCGACAAGAAAAAGAAAGACGCGGTCACAACGCCCGGCGCGGGGATCTACGAGAACACTTTCGACAACCGAATCCAGAACATCCCGTCGTACCTGCCCGGGGAGACGGCCGGCACCAACTACGGATTGATCCGTGGGTACATGGTCACGGCGTTCCCGAAGGGGCAGACCGGCCGCTTCTACATGCTCAATTTCCTGTACAACCCCTCCACGGTGCAGGTGAGCCACTCCCTCGACGCGGCCAACCAGGTCATGCCGGCCTACACCCGTTCCGACCAGGACACCGGCACACCGCTCACCGCGGCCGGCGGCACTCTGACGTTCTCCCTGCTGTTCGACCGTAGCTACGAGATGAGTGACCCGAGCCAGTTCAACACGGTCGAGGGCACCTACGGCGTCATGGCGGACATTCACGTCCTGTACAACCTCGTCGGCATCAACATGAAGCAGCAGGTGTGGACCTCGGCGACGGCAAGCGACGCGGCCAGCACCGAGGTCGGTGACGTCGTCGGAATCATGCAGATGAACCCCGTGTGGGTTCACTTCAACCAGGCTCGCCACCGCTTCGCCGACAAGCTCCCGAACATGTCCCGCATGTCTTACTTCGGCTATCTCGCCAGCGTCGACATTTCCTACACGCATTTCACGCAGCGAATGACCCCCGTCCGGTGCGCGGTCAGTATCAGCATGCAGCTCATGTCCACCGTCGGATGGGTTTAGGAGGCGGCATGGCCATCGACATCACCTCGCGCTACCTGCGCAATGAGACCGCACTGGTCCCCGACCGCAATGGCAAGCTCCAGCTCGCCGTCATGCCTCGCCGGCCCACTGCACAGACACTGCGCGTGACCGACTACCGCTGGCGTACCGACGAGCGCGTGGACGACGTCGCCTCGCGGTATTACGGGTCGGAGTCCTCCTGGTGGATGTTCGCGGAGGCCAACCCGAGCATTCTCGACTGGAGCCAGGTGCAGGCCGGCCAGCAGATTTTGGTGCCCCGTGGCGTGGCGTAAGGTCTACCGGCCCCACCTGCTCTGCCGAACGCCTGGGCTGGAGCGGGGCGCCTGGTTGTCCAGCGTGGACGTCTACCAGGATGAGGGCGCCCACCAGGTCGTCGAGCTGACCGTGATGCACACCTACAACCCCGCTTTCCCCTCGCAGGCATGGCGGACGCCAGCCGGGTCGGTGTGGTCGGAGAACACCCCCGTGCACCTCCGTTTCGGCTGGTACGCGGACGACTCCGCCGACTGGTACGGGTACGTCGCCTCGTCCCGTGTGGTGGGCAGCGAGACGGACCCCCGATTCGGGCACGCTGTGCAGGTACCGGTGGTGTACACGCTGACCGGGGCAAGCATGCCGATGCAGACGCGCCGCAACCGGACCTGGGCCGGTACGACGGCCTCGGCCGCGGCCCGCCAGATCGCCCGGCAGTACAACCTCCAGCCCCATGTGGATGCGACCTCGTACGTCTGGGAGCAGAGCACCCAGGCGAGCAGCGACTGGCAGTACCTCAACGACCTCGCCGACCGCAGCGGCTACCGGCTCTACTGCGACAACACGTCCCTGTGGTTCGTGGCCCGGCGCACGGTCATGCAGAGCCCGGACGGGACCTGGCCGGTCTTCTGGCAGCGTAAGACCCCCGGCTCCATCGACACTCTGCGGGAGTTCAGCGCCGTGGTGGGTGACACCGATCCGGCCGGCGGCCTGCGCGCCCGCTACGAGACGACCGCCTACAACCGCGTCTCCAACGTCCTGACCGAGAGCGCCTTCACCCAGGACCGCACCACCGTGCAGGGGCGGGCCGTCGACCCGCTGCTGACCTCCCAGTACAGCATGCGGCCGGCGGACTCCTACGCGCAGTCTCAGCGGCTCTTGGGCGCGGAGGCCGACTGGCTGTGGGTGGAAGCCCGTGCCGTGGTCAATGGCGATCCGCGGCTGAAGCCCGGGGCCGTGGTCGAGCTGCATGGTGCCGGCATCGGAGACGCGAACACGGGCCTGTGGATGGTTCGCTCGGCCGTCCACAAGTTGTGGATCAATCCGGTGTACCCGCAGAAGTCCACGTACACCACGACGCTCGTGGTGGGTCGCGACGACGTCCGCGGCCTCTCGCTGGGCGTCCAGAGCCGGCCGAAGTCCGCGGCCCCCACGGTCCTGGTCTCCGGGCGCTGGCGGGCCGCGTACACGGGAGGGATGACGTGAGCACGTTCGGGGTGTACGCCGGCATCGTCATCGCCACCAACGACCCCCAGAACCGGCGCCGCGTACGGCTGCGCATTCCACAGGTCACCGGGACGGCCGTTTCCGGGTGGGCCGAGCCGGTCTCCTTCGGCACCGTCGTGCCCGGGGACCAGGTCTCCGTCGCCTTTGAGGGCGGGGACCTGAATTACCCCCTCTACTGGCCCCAGCAGAGCGTCTCGCCCTGGACGCCACTGGCGCTGGAGTCCGGATGGGTGGCGTCATCCGCCGGCACCCCGCTCTACCGGAGCACCGCGGACGGCATGGTCGAACTGTCCGGATCAGTGGAAGCAACCGGCACCATCGCGACGGGGAGCACAGTGAAGTTCGCCAGTCTGCCCCTGGGTGCGCGCCCCATCGAGCGGCACCGCGCGACCACTGCCACGATCTATCGCAATGCGTACAACTCGGTGAACGCCTACGGCGAGTACCGAACCACAACGTCGACAACGAGCACCACGTATGTAACCGACGCCAACGGGCCGAGCACCAGCTTCGTCTCCGCTGCATCAGGACAGGCCACAGTGATTTTTGGTGCCTTTATGCAGAACACCACCGACACCGGCCGCTGTCTGATGGGCGTCCGAGTTCTTCAGGGTTCTACAATCCTCGCTGACGGTGACGACAACCGTTCCGCCGAATCGCAGGGCCCTGACAACAACTCCGTCTCGAACTCGCGCCAAATCACCGGGATGACCCCCGGGACGACGTACACCGTGACGGCCGTGTACCGAACGGAGGGGGCCAGCTCCAGCGCCTCGTTCGACAACAAGTGGATCGTCGTCATCCCTGTGGGCCAGCACGACACCCCGGCAGCGCGGATCACCATGGAAACCAACGGCGATCTGACGGCACTTTTCCCGGGCGGCGCAGCCCCCACCTACGACATGTCGCTGACCGGTATCCGAGCCCGGATTATCTGAGGAGCAGCCGTGACTACGTACCCCTATTTCCGCAGTCTCGCGGCTGCAAAAACCCTGGGCATCGACTACGACATCAAAAACCGGTACGGCACCGGTGACTACCTGGTCTACATCGCCATTCACGGTGGGGCAATGGAGCCGCCCACCTCCCAGCTCGCGGTGTACTGCGCCGGCGGTACCGGCGCGTACTACTCCTTCGAGGCCCTCAGTGACCTCACCGCCGCCACCCTCAGTCTGTCGGCGACCACATTCGACGAGCCGTTCTGCCAGGTCAACGTCGGCAACAGCTCGCGCGCCGTCAGCTTCCGCGGAGTGGAGGACCAGCGAGAGAGCGAGGAGGTCGCCTACATCTCCGGGCTCGACGACGTCCTGGTGGCCCTGGTCAGTCAGGAGCTGACTGTCTCGGGCTTCATCGTAGACACCCCGCCCCTGCGCTTCGAGGGCAGCGACCCGCAGAACATCGTCAACAAGACGCGCCTGCGCGCCGGCGTCCAGGTCGACCTCACTCGCTCCCTGCGCAAGAGCTTCTACGCCGACGGTGACCTGTCGTCGGCGTCCGTGAGCAACCCGGCCAACCGGCTGCCGGCGTTCTTCTCCTTCGCAGACGCCATCAAGCGGGCCGCGGCCCAGGTCCCACTCACCGTGGCGCAGCAGGAGACCCCACCGGTCATTCAGGCAACTGGACCCGTGGACACCTCCGTCAGCCTGGCGATGACTACACCGTTCGCCATCGACCACACCGGGGCAGTGGCCTCCACCACCGACCAGCGCGAGCAGCTCCTGGACCGCGTTCATGCCCTGGTGGGCACGCAGCCTGGTGAGCGGGTCATGCGGGGCACATACGGGGTGGCGACGAGCGCCGCGCTGTTCTCGGTCAACGCGGACGCGGCTCACGCACAGCTTGAGCGCGCGGTCATCGACGCCGTAGGGGCGTTCGAGCCGAGCGCCGTGGTATCTGCTGTGACCGCCGATGTCGACGACGAAGCGGGGTCGGTACGGGTCAATGTCCAGGTCTCGCGGTCCGACGTGCCGAACGCCGAGCTGGACACCACGCGAACCGTGGGGGTCCTCGTAGGCGGCACCGTGGTTGCAGCCAGCGGGTAGGCCATTAACGAAGCGTCGCCTAAAACCGTAGAATCCGAATATCAGCCGGCACACATTTCTAACTCGATCCCGCTGGCGGGGACCGAGAGGAAGTGTGCCTGGTGGCAGTCGACAGCGGGTCGGTAGCGAGTATCGACTACACGTCGCGCGATTTCACGGGCTACCGCGACGCACTGCTGGCCTACGCACAGCAGGTGCTTCCCGAATGGACGTCCCGGTCCCCGGCGGATTTCGGCGTCGTCATGGTCGAGCTGTTTTCGTACCTCGGCGACATCGTGTCGTTCTACCAGGACCGCATCGTGGACGAGGGCTTTCTGGCCACGGCGACCCAGCGTTCCTCGGTCATCGCTATCGCGCAGCAGCTCGGGTACCAGCCGCACACCGCGATCCCTGCTGCCGGTCAGGTGGCGTTCAGCCCGGCGCCCGGACTGACCTCCCCGGTCACCCTGCCGGCCGGTACCCAGGTCATCACCTCGTACATCGCTTCGCTTGACCGGCCGATCACGTACGAGACGACTGCGGACGTCATCGTGCCGGCGTACACCACGCCTGTGCCCCAGGTCGTCGCGCTGGTCGCTGAGGGTGCCACGCAGGGCGACCGGACGCTGGCTCTGTACGCCTCGACGTCGGGGCAGCCGGCGACGACCGTACGGGTGGAGGACATCGGCAGCAGCGACGGCACTAAGTCGCAGACATTCACGCTCGCCCAGGCCCCCGTGCTGCTCGACACGGTGAGGGTCTTCGTGGACGACGGCGTGGGCGGCACAGAGTGGACGCGGGTCGACGACTTCCTCCTGACCCGCGAGTCCGACCTGATTTTCACTGCGACAACCGACGACCGGGGCGTCACGCAGGTCACCTTCGGCGACGGGGTGAACGGCGCCGTGCCGGCGACTGGACTGACCATTGCAGCCGCTTACCGGACCGGTGGTGGCTCGTACGGCAACGTGCCGCAGGGGTCCGTCTCGGATCTCTCCGAGTCGGTTCCCGGGGTGGTGGTCGCCGGGTCCTCCCCGATGGCCGGCGGTGCCGACGAGGAGACCATCGACCAGATCCGGATTAACGCGCCGCGCGTTTTCCGCGCCCAAGGCCGGGCGGTCAGCTCCACGGATTACGCCGACCTTGCCCTGACGGTCGCCGGCGTGGCAGATGCCCGTGCGGTAGTCCGTTCGGCCAGCGCGGTGACCATCTTCATCGTCGGTCCGAACAACATCCTGCCGAGTGAAGGGCAGCGGGACGCGGTCGCCCAGTACGTGCAGGCCCGCTCCCTTTCCGGGGTGGTCGTCAATGTCGTCAACGGCACACTGGTCCCGGTGAACATCGGCTCCGGCACGCTGCCGGTCCTCATTTCGGTGCAGCCGCGCTACCGACGCGACACGGTGAGACTCGCGGTCCAGCAGGCCATTCAGAGGGTGTTCACCCCGCCGGAGACCACGTTCGGTTCACGTGTCTCCATTTCGCACCTCTACCGGGCCATTCAGGAAGTCCCGGGAGTGGACTGGGCTGTCATTCAGATGATGGCGCGCTCCGATCTGACGCAGAGCGGCACGGCCGACGTCGTATGCCGCGATAACGAAATCCCGATCGTCGGCAACATCGTGATCACCGCCAGCGGCGGAGTATAGGAGCCCGCACCATGCCCGCTGTATATCCCATGTCGGTGCGGTCGTTCACACCGAAGACTGACAACGTCGACGTCATCTGGGCTGCCCACGTCAATGACTTGCAGAACGAGATGGCGGCCGTCGAGCGCACGGTGGGCGCCAATCCGCACGTCTGGCCCGGCTGGGTACCGGCCGGGAGCCCGACTTGGCCGCCGAAGACCGGCACGATGACCGTCAAGACCCCGGCGCCCGTCAGCAACTTCGGTGCTTCCAAGACGTTTTCCTCGGTCGCCGACCGTCTCAAGGCGATGCAGCAGCAGATGACGTGGCTGACCCTCATGACGCAGCTCCTGGCAGGGCAGTCCGGGCAGAGCAAGCCTTTCAAGCCGGCCGCGGCCGTCATCAGGGCCCCGGGCATGAAGGTCCCAGCCGGCGAGGGCAAGTGGGTGCCGTTCAAGTGGGGCGCGGCCGAGTTCGACCCCAACAAGATGTACCAGGGCGGCTCAAACATCTACGCTCCGCTCACCGGATTCTGGGACGTCTCGGTGAACGTCTGGGCTGACTCCACAGTCCGAAAGGCCAACGACCTGCACTTCGTTCACGTCCGGCTGATGCGTGGCACTCAGGAAATCGCCGGCCAGGACAGTCTCATTGAGACGCAGACCTGGATTCGCCACCGCATCAACCTGTCCTGGCAGGGGCGTTGGAACAAGGGCGTACCCATTCAGGTTCAGGTGAGCCAGCACGGTGCGAGCGACAACACCGTGGACGCAAACTGCAACATTTCCGTGTCGTTCGTACGCGACCTGACGTGAGGTAACGATGGGCGTCTACGAACTCGATATCTACGCCAAGACTCTCTACGGGGCACCCCTTTTCGTTTCCTTCGAATCCGCGATGTCCGCCGAACAGCGCGGGTACGGCGCCTTGGAGGTCTCGTGGGAGACCCCTATCCAGGCGAACTCCAGCCAGATCCTTGCGGGCGTGAAGTCCTGGAGCCGGCTGCGCCTGGTCCGCAACTCGTACGGCATCCCGGAGACAGAGGACGACGGCTGGGTAATCCTCGAAAGTCCAGCAGGAGTTGGCGGCGGCAGCGGCGACCCCACGAACCGCTACCTCGACGACACCGTGGTCCCCGGCCGGGTCTACTACTACGCCGTTTTCGTCAGCACAGCCCCCGACGTCTACGACTCCGCCACCGCCTACTACCCCGGCGACCTCGCCACCTACAGCGGCAAGGTGTACGTGGCCTCCGCCAACACGACGGGCCTCCAGCCGGACACCAACCCGGGGAGCTGGACCCTCACCGGCATGACGGAGACGTGGCACCGGTGCGGAGGCTGCGTCGGCCTGGCCGTAAAGGACTTCACCCACAGCGAGCTTCTCTACGACCACATCCCCCGCCCGTACAAGGTCGACGTGGTCGAAAGCACAGCTTCGAGCATCCCGGTGAACGAGCAACTCCTGCGATTCTGCCGGATCTTCGGGTACTTCTTTGACGTCATCAAATGCGAGCACGACCAGTTGCTCCGCATCAACGACGTCATGCGCTGCACCGACCGCCAACTCATGCTGCGCTCCCACGAGTTGGGAATCAACGACCGCATGCCGGCACTGCCGGAGCTACGCCGCTCCTACGTGGCGAACGCAGCACTGATCCAACGTGACCGCGGCAGCGTGGAGTCCACCCAGAAGCTGGTCAAGGCCCTTACTGGCTGGGACTCGGACGTCCTGATCGGCTACAACGAGCTGCACGACTCGGACGAAGCCGCCTTCACCAGCCCCACGTACCCCGACTGGCAGCGGGACAAGGTCTACTACACCACCGTCGGGTCCCAGCTCTACTCGGACATCGTCACCTACAACGGCACCCTGTACGCGGCCATCGGCACACCCCGCCGCGAGTCGGTCTACCTGTCCTATACATCGTCCAACCCGGCCCGAACGGGTACCGGCACGATCGCAAAGGACCCCGACCAGGTCGCCGACCCCTACCCCGGCTACGTCCGCCTCAGCGGCGCTGCGGCCGGCGACACCCTCACGTACACATTCGCCGCGCCAGCGGCCGGCAGCTACACAGTCCTCGCCGTCCTGATCGCGGACCCCGTCGGCGGCATCATCAGCGCGAAGGTCAACGGGGTCGACGGCGGCATGACCCCCATCGACCTGTACAGCTCCTCGCGACAGCAGGTGCCCGTCGCGGTCGTCGGCACTTTCACCCTTACCGCGACCGGCAACACCCTCACCCTGACCAGCACCGGGAAAAACGCCCTGTCCAAGGGTTACGACATCACCATCTCCTACCTGCTCATCCAGGGCACCGGCGTCAACCTGAACGTCACACCCACCGGCCACGCCCAGTCCGCCACTTACTGGCAGGCCATCACGCCCAACACCCTCAAGGACACCCAGACGGAGTGGAATCCGCTCACTGCTGGCTATGGCTCGTGGAACCTCAGCATTCCCGGCGGCACCATCAACCCGGACGTCACTTCCACGGCCACGCCCGACTGGTGGGTCTCCCCCCAAGGCGCCGCGGTAGGCACGAGCAGCCCCGGCAGCGGAAACAGCCTGAACTACACCGCCCTCAGCAGTGCCGGCACCCGCGAAGTATTCCTCTCCGGCCCTGTCCGCACCAGCGCCTGGAACGCTGCGGAAACCTACTACCCGGGCCAGGCGGTCACTTGGAATCCGCTGGGTTGGGCCACGGCACCGGTGTACGTCGCCTTGACACAGAGCGTGGGCCGGCAGCCTGACCTCAACCCCGCCAAGTGGCGCTTCACCCCCTACAAGTCCAACACCTCACCCGAACCCAGCCGCATCCTGGCCGACTCGGTCTACACGCCGAAAGTCGTGTCATGGTCAGCCACCCGGTCCTATCGGAAGGGCGCCCGGATCTCCTGGCGCGGGCATCTGTACGAGGCCGCACGCCCTTCGCTCGGCATCTTTCCGACCGGGTACAACACCGACAACCTGTGGTGGCGTTGGTGCGGCCTAAATATCCAGCGCTACACCTATTCCCTGTACCACAACCGCAGTTCGACGGCGACCGGCGAAGACGTGCGCCTGTTTATCAACTGGTACAACTCCAGCGGTACTTACGGCGGACTGGGCTTCATCCAGACCGACGCCCAGCTCCAGTTCGACAGGTTCGAAACCACCCCCACCTACCCGCAGTCCACCGGCAGCGCCCCCGCCGGCTGGACAGTTCCGGCAGCAGGCACCCACGGAGTTCCCATCCCCTGGGTCACTGCCCGGGGCACCTGGGCCAACGGCCGCGGCGTCGTACGTCCCACGGCCTGGAACTCCGCCTCCACCTTGGAACGCCAGGCCGGCCGCGTCCTGTTTTTCCAGCGGGATTGGGTGTACGCCTCTGCGCCCGCAGGACAGCAGGGCGAGCAGGCTTATGTGACTTTCATGTCCGCGCCAGACGGAAGCGTGGCCACGATGGAGCACGGCCTGGTCTTCCGGTACAGCGCCTCCGCCTACTGGCTCGCCTCGCGTGACCGGCTGACGTACACGACCGTCACCGTCTCCGGCGGCACCGTTACCGCGGTCAACGTCACGTCGGTGGCGACCTGGACGCCCATCTCCTACGGCGAACGCATGCGCGTTCGCAACCGGTCTGGGGACATCCTCGTCGAGGCCCGCGCTTGGTCCGGCTGGCGCACGCTCGCCAGCGTCTCTGACACCCGAAACAACACGGCGCTCGGGTACGGCTTGCTCGAAAGGGTCCGAACATGACCGTCGCTATCCCCGTCATCCTGGACGGTACGACGTCCAGCACGGGCTCCTTTACGCCGGCTCTGCGACTCATCACCCAGATCGCCATGAAGGCCGGAAGCAGCGTGGGCAACGGGACCCTCGCGCTGACGTACTCCGACTTCCCTGGCGCCTTCACGGACTTCACGGTCGTGCCGTACGGACCCTCCGTCTATTCCGACCCGGCCTTCAGCTACCCCACCTCGGCCACGATTCGCCTGGGCGGCACCGATCCGACGAACACCTGGCGTCGCCTGTCCCTGACCGTCGAGTCTCGCAATTCCTTCTACAGCCCCGGCCCTGTGGGTGCCATTTACGGTGTGTTCGATTACGCCCGCCTTGGCATCACGTCCTCCGCCATGGCCGTCGGGGAGACACAGCAGATCGCCTACGCGCAGTTCGAGAAGACACCGCCAGGCATCGACGCCGACACCAGCCAGTTCGGCAGCAATCTCTTCGACTTGGAGCAGTCCTCGTACGAGGGACGGCTGATGTTCACGCCGGTCGGTGGCGGCGGCGAAACGGCGTACATGACGTACGTCCGCACCAACGAGTACACCTCGTGCGGCGAGTACTCGGGGAAGTTCGTCTACCAGAGCCCGCCGGCCGATAACTCGTATGAGGCCGTGGCCCAGTTCGGCAGCTACCCGAATCTGACGGCCAAGCGGCAGACGTACGCGGACGTCAAATACAGGACGTTCCTCCCCGGCGAGGGAACGCCGGACAACCCCAACGGGACCGGAGTATCGGGCGGCATTCCCGTTCCGGCCCCCGCCTCCCTCACCCTGGAGCCCCTGCAAGCCGCGCTGGTTCGCGTCGAGCCTGGAGTCACCTACCAAGCGCAGATCTCCGTCGCGACGGAAACGGCCGGCCTGGGCATCCGCTGCGCCGTCCTGCGCTTCGACGCGAATTTCAACCTCCTCGGGACCTTCGCGGCCGGCGACACCGTGACGTCGGCCGGCGGCTACAAGTGGCAGCAGGCCACCGCCACTCACACCATGGACGCCACCGCCGCATGGGCCGCCGTCGTCCCCCGCGTCACCTCGGGCGGCGCCTCGCGCGTGCAGTTCTACACCGACGAGCACCGCTTGTGGGTGCCCTCGACGCTGGCCACCAAGAGCGGCGGAGCCTCACCGGCAAGGGCCTGGCAGCCCCCGCGCCAGTTGATCATCAAGGTGCGGGCGACCCGCGTGAACTACGCGAAAAATCCCAGCTTCCAGAATTCCCTCTGGGGCTGGGGCCAGGAGAAGGACGCCTCGGTGACCTCCACCTTGACCCTGGCCAGCGGGGGCGGCATCGTCGGCAACGCGTCGCAGTACAGCATCACGACCGTGCCCACGGCCACCCTGATCAACGGCACTAGCCCGCGCACCGGCGTCATCTCCCAGACCGCCCAGCCGGCCCTCGTCGACCGGCTCAAGCCCAACACCGTCTACACGGCGTCGATCTACGTCCTACCGATGGCCGGCGAGGCACCCATCACGCTTTTCGCCAACGACGGCACGAACATCCTCCGCGGCACGAGTACGCCGATTTTCGACCCGACCGGAAACTCGGCCTGGACCAGGCTGTGGGTGAGCTTCAAGACGTCGACCACGTACGGCGGCACGCTCCGGCTCTACCTGGGCTACGCGGCCGAC
>NZ_JBEXSH010000031.1:0-22719 GCF_040613555.1 Streptomyces sp. NPDC006265 | reverse complement strand
GTCAGGAATCCTCTTCTGGACAGGGGCATGCGGGAGCTCCTTCGATGTCACTGCGGGAGGAGCCGGGGCGGGCACACCCCCCGGGGTGGGGGATGCGGTGCGGGCCGCCCCGGCCGGTATCCGGGGGCGTCAGCAGATCCGGCCCGCGCCTGCCTGCCGGTCGACGATCTGCGGCACGGCCTTCGGCGAGTCCACCTTCGTGCGCAGGGTCGGCTTCCAGCCCGCGCCGGACTTCAGGATCTCGCCGGGGATCTCCGCGTTGTGCACGGCGATGAGATCGGTCCGCTTGCCGTTGACGTAGTTGTTCTCGGCGGTGAGCGGCGCCTCGCTCCACTTCTTCAGGGTCCTGCCGGCGCCGGCTCCGGCGGGCAGCGAGAACGCGTTGTCCGTGGCGTGGAGCTGCGAGGAGGCACCGATGCCGAAGGTGTAGGCGTACGGCTGGTCCTTGGTGACCACGAAGTGGTTGTTGTACACGTCGACCTGCCCGAACCGCACGCGCGGGGCCCGCTCGACGATGCCTTCGAAGCGGTTGTGGTGCAGGGTGACCTTGAGTTTGCCCGTGTCGTCGGCGCCGGCGCCGTCGCTGTTGCCGATCAGCATGGTCTTGTCGTGGTCCTCGAAGGAGTTCCAGGACACCGTCACGTGGTTGGCGCCGCGCACGACGTCGAGCAGGCCGTCGTGCTGCTGGTAGACCTTGCCGAAGTAGGTCGGCAGGCTGCTGTCGGGGTAGCGGCCGTCGGTGAGGGTGTTGTGGTCGATCCACACATGGGTGGAGCCGTACACCACCACACCGTCGTACTCGGAGTTCCAGGCCCCGGTCTTGTTGTCATCGGTCGGGTCCCACTGCGGGAAGCAGTCGATCGGGGCCTCGACGGCGAGGTTGCGGACGATGACGTTGTCCACGCCCTTGATCTGCAGGCTGCCGCCGCGGATCCCGGCACCCTTCCCCACACCGACGATGGTGGTGTTGGCGGGCACGCTCGCCTTGATGGTCTTGTCCTGCGCGGCGGCCGACGCGGCCCGCAGGTCCTCCTGTTCCCCGGTGACCGGCTTGTCGTGGCCCCAGACGGCGGGGTCGTAGGCGGCGAGGTACTTCTGGAAGTCGTATCCGGCGGCCGCGAACGCGTCGCAGCCCTCGGAGACGGCGTCGATCACGCCCTTGACCTTGATTATCTTCGGTGCGGCCCCGCCGTCCTTCAGGGCGGCGCGGAACTGCTCCCAGGTGGTGACGGTGTAGACGTGCGCGGCGTCCGCCTGGGAGCCGCCCGTGGTCCCGGTGCCGTAGGAGGCCCACCCGTCGTTGGCTGCGAGGGTCTGACGGGCGACGTCCCGGGGCTGGGCCTGCGCGCCGGTGCCGCTCAGGGACAGGACGAGCGCGGTACAGCCGATGAGCACGGCCGCTCTGGCCATTGCATGATCATGACACTTCTGAACGTTCATGGTGCGGCTCTCCTTCTTCTCGGTCAGGGGTGGCGCGCCGGACTACGGCCAGGTGATCCAGGACTCGGGAATCCGCTCGTCCAGCCGCCGCACCTCACGCGGCCCGAGCACCCGGGTCCGCAGCAGCTCCCGCGCCACGAGCCGGGCCACCTCGATGGCCCCCGGCGGGTTGAAGTGCGTGTTGTCCTGCTCGGTCGCGGTCCAGTTGAAGTACTTCTTGGTCTCCTCGACCCCGAGCCGCTGCCACAGGGCGAGCGACAGCGCCTGGACGTCGAGCAGCGGGACCCGCTCCTCGGCGGCGAGCGCCCGCATGGCCGCCGGATACTCCCCGTGCGTCGGCAGGGCCTTCCCGGCGGCGTCGAACCGCCGCCGCTCCACGGATGTCGCCAGCACCGGCCGCGCCCCACGCGCCCGGGCCCCGTCGAGGTACATCCGCAGATACTGCTGATACGTCGACCAGGGCTCGGTGTACCGGGTGGGATCCTCCGCCTTCTCGTCGTTGTGAGCGAACTGGATGAGGAGGAGGTCCCCGGGCCGGACGGCGGACAGAATCACCTTCAACCGTCCCTCGTCGACGAAGCTCTTGGAACTCCGCCCGTTCACGGCATGATTGGAGACGGCGAGCCGGGAGCTCTGCAGAAAGAAGGGAAGCGCCATTCCCCACCCGGTCTCGGGCGCGGCGTCCTTGTACTTCTGCGCGGCGGTGGAATCACCGGCGATGAAGAGGGTGGGCGTACGACGGGCACCGGCGTGAGCGGTACCGGTGGCGGCAAACGCCAGGGGCACGGCGGCTGCGGCGACAGCGACCTGTCTACGACTCAGAGACACGCGGAGTCCCTTTCAAGGGGGAGTGATGGTCGCGCCTGAAGGGGCGCGGGGCTGTATCGATATGCGGCTCCGCCGCGGGGGCGCGAGCAACCACGGGGCGGCCCGCACCCTGCACACCACAGGCCGCCCCACGGCGATGTCCAGAACTATCCCTTCTGCTGGTTCCATTCCTCCTGAGCGGCATTCAGCTGCTCGGCCATCGTGTCCAGGAATTCCTTCGCACTCATCTTCCCGAGCAGCACCCTCTGGAAGTTCGGCTCGTTGTCGGCCTTGGAGATCGTGTTCCAGTCCGGCAGGTAGTAGGGCAGCTGCACAATCGTCGTCGACCCGTCCGACAACGCGTCAGCGGCCAGCTTCGTGGGCTCGGCCTCCGAAATCCATGCGTCCTTCGCCGCGTCCATGTTCGACGGCACCTGCCCCGCCGCCTCGTTGAACTTCGAGTTCTCCGCCTTGGACGTGGCGAACTCGATGAACTTCCAGGCCGCGTCCTTGTTCTTGCCGCTCTTGAACAGCCCCAGCCCGTCCACCGGGTTGGACACCTGCACCCGCTTGCCGCCGGCACCGACCGGCTGCGGAATGCCCCGGAACTTCTCGACCCCGAGCGCCTTCACATGGTCCTGGTACGAGCCCAGGTTGTGGTTCAGCATCCCGATCGTGCCGGAGTCCCACTGCGCGACCATCTTCGTGAAGTCGTTGTTGAGGTCGGCGGCCGGAGTGACCTTCTTGTACAGCGCCGCGTACTTCTCCAGCGCCGCCACGTTCTTGGGATCGTTGACCGTGGTCTTCTCACCGCTGGAGTCCCAGAACGACGTGATGCCGGACTGCCCGTACATGGCGTCCAGCGCTTGGGCGATGGAACCGGCACCACCGCGAATGGTGTAGCCGAACTCGTTCTTGCCCGAGTTCGTCAGCTTCTCGGCGGCCTTGTAGAACCGCTCCCACGTCGTGGGCTCCTCGAGCCCCGCCTTCTTGAACAGATCGGTGCGGTAGTACAGCACACCGTTGTTCGCGGAGGTGGGGATCGAGTACAGCTTGTCGTCCCCGCCGCCGGCGGCCTTCAGCGACTCGACCATGTCCTTGTTGAGCTTGCCGCTCAGCGACGACGAACCGAGCCGCTCGTCGAGCGGTTCCAGCGCACCCTGCGCGGCGAACCCGGCGAGCATCGCCGCGCCCACGCCGCCGACGTCCGGCAGACCGCCGCCCTGGAGGGCGGTGTCGACCTTGGACTGGTACTCGGTCGAGGCGATCCCGACGTACTCGACCTTGATGTCGGGGTTCGCCTTCTCGAAGTCGGCGATGATCTCCTTCCAGATCTCGGTGCGGACACCGCCGTTGTTGTCCCAGAAGACGATCTCGCCCTTGCCGCTTCCGTCGGCGCCCTTGTCGCCGCCCGCCCCGCTGCCGTCGTCGCCGCAGGCGGTCGCGGTCAGCGCGAGCACGGCCCCCAGGGCGACGGCGGCGGATGTGCGGCGGCGCCCGCCTCTGCTGCCGGTGTGATTGCTGATCTTCATTGGTCGGCTCTCTTCTTCTGGATCCAGCGGAACTTGAGGGTGTGGGGGTTTCGTCAGCTGCGGGTGTGCGGCGCCCAGCCGTCGGCGCCCGCCAGATAGGCGGAGACGGTGTGGGAGCGCGCGTTTCGGTCGCTCATCTGCGGACGGTCCGGGGTGACCGACGCGCCCGGGCCGTAGGTCCGGTACTCGGTGAACCGCGCGTCCTTCCACGAGAACCCGCTCATGTCGGTCCACGGCGAGGACTTGATCGCGGCGGGCAGCCGGGTGTCCCGGATCAGCACCTGGGCGACCGCGTCCGGCTCGCCGCCGGGGTGCCAGGGCCGCCCCAGGTGGAAGGTCCCGGCCGGGGCGTCACTGACGATCTCCGACCTGGTGATCAGGAACCCGTACGGGTTGCCCTTCCACGTCGAAGCCGCCGTGATGTAGCCGTTGTTGGAGTCCGAGCCGCGGCTCAGGGCCCGGATCACCGACCGCTCGACCACCGTCGTGGCCCGTCCGTAGACGAAGTCGACGTCGCCCTCGATGTAGGAGTCGCGGACGTAGACCCGGCTGACGGTGGTCAGTCTGGGGCTGTCGGTCATCAGGGTGTCCTGGTTGCCGAGGAAGGCGGTGTCCTCGAAGACGATCCGGTCGCCGGTCGTCTTCATCGCCAGGGCCTGCTCGCCCTTCAGCTCGTGCGCGGCCTCATCGAAGTCGTTGCTGAAGGTGAGGTTGCGCGCGGTGACGTCGTTCGCGGCGATCCGGACGGTGGCGCTGCCCGTCGAACCCCCGTACTCGGCGGGCGTGTCGAAGACGATGACGGTGTCGGAGCGGTCCCGTCCGGTGCCGCGCAGCACGAGGTCCGGCTTGCTCGCGGGGACGAACACCTTCTCGCGGTAGGTGCCCGGCGCGACGGCGATCGTCAGCGGGATGTCGTTGCCCTCGGGCACGGCGTCCACGGCGGCCTGCACAGTCGGGTAGTCGGCCGGTACGTGCAGCTCGACCGGGCCGCCGATCCGCTTCTGCGGCCCGGAGGACCGCTTCACGATCGCGGGGACGGCGGCGGCCGGGTCAAGCCGGTAGGCGTAGAACTTGCGCGGGTCGAACGCCGTGCCCCAGGCGTCGTGCCGGCCCGTCGTGTTCCGCAGGACCGACCCGCGCTGCACCAGCTCGGCCGTCGTATCGGCCTGGTAGGGGTGCTGGACACCGTCGTAGAAGCTGTTCTCGATGACCATCTTCGTCCGGCCGCGCGACCAGTTGCCGTACGTCCAGACCGGGTCGCCGTCGGACAGCTGCGCGGACAGGTAGTTGTTGTAGAGGTGCGCGTAGGCGCAGTTGTCGGCGGACGGGTTGCGCTGCTTGGTGCCCCGGAACCAGTTGTGGTCGACGGTGATCTGCGTCCTGACGTTCGGGGTCCAGCCGATGCCGAAGGTCTTGTTGTTGTCCGTGAACTGGTTGTTGGAGACGGTGACATACTCGCTGTCCTTGCGGATGTCGAGCTGCCCGTCGCAGATCCGCGAGAACCGGATGTGGTCGATCCACACGTGGTGGGCGGTGTCCAGACGGATGCCGTCGTAGTCGGTGTCCTTGCAGTCCCAGTTGCCCTCGATGGCGGTGTCGCGGATGGTGAGGTTGCGGATGACGACGTTGTGCGTGCCGGGGTCGAGGGTGAAGCCGCCGTGCACGATCTCGGCCGTGTCGCTCACGCCGATGATCGTCTTGTGGGAGGCGACGGGTATCTCCGTGCCGAAGGGCTCCATCTCCAGGGCGCCCTTGACGCGGATGACGTACGGCTCCTCGGCCCCCGCGTACTTCGCCAGGGCGGCCTGGTCGGTAACGGTGACGACCTTGCCGCCCGCTCCGCCGGTGGTGCCGCCGGCGAGGGAGGCGAAGCCGTGCGGCCGGTCGGTCCGGCGGTCCGCGGCCGGGCCGGACCGCGGTGCCGGAGCGGCCTGGGCGTCCCCGATCGAGCCGAGGCCGAGCGCGGCGACCAGGCCGAGCACGGCGGCCGCGACCCTGCCGTGCCCCGGTCTCGACAAGCGCTTGCTACGGAGGTGCGTCATTGCGGCTCCCAACAGGCGTACGACGAAGGTGTGTTACGAGGCGCTGATCCGGAACCGGGTGAAGGCCGCCGTCCCGGCGTGCCCCTGACCGCCGGGCGCGAGGGCGAAGAGGCCGAGCAGGGCGCCGACCCAGCGCCATGGGGTGGCGGTGAAGACGGGGCCGGACGGACGGAACCCGTCACCGTCTTTGACGTCGGCGGAGAAGCGGCAGCGTGCCCCCGCGCCGATCTCGACCCGCAGCCGGGCCCGGCCCTCGGGGGCGATGCGGGGGTACGCGGCGTCGCGTTCCCTCTCCGCGACGGCCTCGGCGAACCGGTGCACGAGGTGGACGGTGCCGTCCGTGCCCCGCTGGAGTCCGATCCAGCCGAATGCGTCCCCGAGGACCGCGAGTCCGGCCCGGGCCCCGGGCTCGTCGCTGTCGAGGCGCAGCTCCACCTCGACGGCGCAGGGCGTGCCGGGCAGCCGCTGGGTCAGCACATGAGGCAGTTTCCGCAGGTCGTGGGCGTCCTCCGAGCGGACGCAGGTGAGCCGCAGCCCGTCCCCCGAGTGCTGGGTGGCCCAGCCGTCGCCCGGGTTGGCCGTCCACTGCCACTGGCGGCCGTACCGTCCGCCGGGGAAGTCGTCGTCGGTGGCGGGTGTGGCGGGCGACTGCGGCGGCAGGGCGGGGCGCCGGTGTTCGGCGACGGGGGCGCCGTCGTTCCCGATCACCGGCCAGTCGTCCGGGCCCCAGCTCATGGGCTGGAGGTGGACCACCCGGCCGTAGGCGCCGCGCTGCTGGAAGTGCAGGAACCAGTCCTCGCCCGACGGGGTGCGCACCCAGCCGCCCTGATGGGGGCCGTTGACGTCGGTGTCCTTCTGCTCCAGGACGATCCTCTCCTCGTACGGCCCGAAGAAGCCGCGCGAGCGGAAGGCGCCCTGCCAGCCGGTCTCCACGCCGCCGGCGGGGGCGAGGATCCAGAACCAGCCGTCGTGCCGGTAGAGCTTGGGGCCTTCGAGGGTGAACCAGCCGGGTATGCGGTCCCCGTCGACGACGACCTTGCCCTCGTCGAGGAGGTCGGTGCCGTCGGGGCGCATCCGGTGGCCGGTGAGGCGGTTCTTGACGCCGGAGCGGGACTTGGCCCAGGCGTGGACCAGGTAGGCCTCTCCGGTCTCCTCGTCCCACAGGGGGCAGGGGTCGATGAGCCCCTTGCCGGCCTTCAGCAGGTGCGGGCGGGTCCACGGACCTCGGATCTGCGGGGCGTTGACCTGGAAGATGCCCTGGTCGGGGTCGCCCCAGAAGATCCAGAAGCGTTCGTCGTGATACCTGAGGGAGGGGGCCCACACCCCGCAGTCGTGCCGGGGTCTGTCGAACTCGGCGGCAGGTTCGAGGCGTTCGAGGGCGTGGCCGACCAGGGTCCAGTTGACCAGGTCCCGGGAGTGCAGCAGCGGCAGTCCGGGGGCGCGGCCGAAGCTGGACGCGGTCAGGTAGAAGTCGTCGCCGACGCGGACGACGTCCGGGTCGGACCAGTCGGCGTCGAGGATCGGGTTGCGGTAGGTCTCGGAGGTCACGGGCTCACCGCCTTGCGGACGAGGGCCGCCACCGCGTCCCGGTCGAGTCGGCCGTCGGCGACGACGGTGACCACCCGGCGCACGACGGTCTCACCCGGCGGGAGCGGCACCCGCTCCTCGTGCGCCAGGGAGGATCCGACGCCCGGGTACTCCTCGGTGCGCACGAACCACGGGTCGCGGCGGGTCTGTTCGGTGGCGCCGGCGAAGACCAGCGTCCAGGTGCCGCCCCGCATGGCGAGCCAGTCGGCGGGCCGGCCGTGGACCTCTTCCTCGCCGTCGGCC
This sequence comes from Streptomyces sp. NPDC006265, assembly GCF_040613555.1. Taxonomy (NCBI): domain Bacteria; kingdom Bacillati; phylum Actinomycetota; class Actinomycetes; order Kitasatosporales; family Streptomycetaceae; genus Streptomyces; species Streptomyces sp. NPDC006265. Next base: position 15,068 of record NZ_JBEXSH010000031.1, on the reverse strand, counting down.
CCGGCCGTGAAGACCTCCGGCGCGCAGGACTCCTTGCGGACCCGCCAGAAGAAGCCTCCGTAGGCCGCGCCCGGGCGGCCGTTGGTCGCGGGGCTGCCGATCGACAGCGGGCCCTTGGTGACGTTGGTGAGGGAGAAGGTGAGGTCCAGCGCCCAGGCCTGGTCGGTGAGTTCGGTGGCGGCGACCGTACGCCGCTCGCGCAGCAGCTCGCCGCCCGCGGCCAGCCAGCGCAGCTCCTCCACGAAGCCGTCGGGGTCACACAGCTGGAAGGCGATGTGCCGCTGCGAGCCGTGGTTGTCGAGCTCGGCCGGGCCCTGGTCGCGGACGTAGGTGCGCCCGCCCCAGAAGTTGAACCCCTCGACGTCGGGAACGGCGACACCGACGCCGAGGTGGTGTGCGTGGTCGGCCGGGGCGAGCTCGGTCACGGCCGTGCCGGCCAGGGTGGTGACGGGGTGCAGATAGGGGCGCGGGGAGAGCCGGGTGGGCAGCTCGGGCCGGGTGACGTACCGGCCGACCGGCCGGCCCGCGACGCGCAGGACCGTGGTGTCGTTGCTGGTCATCGGGTGCTCACCTCGTTCGACAGATGCTCCGCGGACAGGGCCCAGGGGGCACCGAGCTCGGAGTAGAGGGAGAGGGTGTCGGCGGCGGCCGCGACGAGTCCGTCGATGCCGGGCACCACCCGGCGGTTCTCGTCGGGGATCCGGTGCCAGGCGGTGTCCGGCAGCGGCGCCGGGCCGGGGGCGGTGCGGATGGCCTCCACGACCTTCATGAAGGCGCCGGTCTCGTCCGGCGGAACCAGCAGGTCCGCGCCGGTGGTGAGGTGGTCGACGAGGTTCTCCAGCAGGTCGGTGCGGCCGTGCTCGGACTCCTGCGGGCCGTGCCCCGCGCGCTGGAGCAGCACCCGGTCCTGCTTGTACCAGAAGGTGATCCGGCCGCTGCTGCCGTGGACGAGGACGTACGGCTCGTCCGGCTCCTCGGCGCACAGCGTCGCGGCGACGGTCACCGGGTGGCCCTGCGTGGTGGTGACGCGGACGCAGGAGGTGTCGTCGGACTCGATGGCGTTGGCGCGCAGCAGCTCGGTCTCGATGCCGGTGACGTGCTCGGCGCGGGTGCTGCCGCCCAGGGCGAGGGCGGTGGCGACGGCGTGGGCGAGGGGGTTGGTCAGCGCCCCGTCGATCACGTCGACGCCGTTCAGCCGCCGCTTGCCCGCCCAGGGCGCCCGCCGGAAGTAGTCCTCGTCCCGGACCCAGGCACCTGCCCCGCCGAGCCCGACCAGCTTCCCGATCGCGCCCTGCTCGATCAGCTCGCGGACGGCGGGCAGGGCGTGCGAGCCCAGCGACTGGAAGCCGATCTGGCAGACGACTTTGGCCGCGGCGACCCCGTCGGCCATCCGGCGGAACTCGGCGTAGGAGGGGGCGGGCGGCTTCTCCAGGAGGAGGTGCACACCCCGCTCGGCCGCCGTGAGGGCGAGGTCGGTGTGGGTCGGGATGGGGGTGCAGATCACCGCGACCCGGGCGCCGGTGGCGTCCAGCAGGGCGCCGAAGTCGGCGGACTGCTCGGGAGAGCCCAGGTCGCCCAGTTCCTCCGCGGTCAGCGGCGTCAGCTCGCAGACGCCGGCCAGCCGCACGACGCCCTTCTTCTGCAGGCGGCGAATGTTCTCGACGTGCCAGCGGCCGTGACCGCGGGCGCCGGCGAGGACGACGGGCAGGGGCGTGTTCGTGGATTCGCTCATGGTGTCGATCATGGGACCGGTCATGGGATCCTCCCCGCACCCGCGCCGCGGGCCACCGCCCGGCCGGCCTCCCGGGCGCTGTCGATCCGCGTGTGCAGGGTGGGCGTCCAGCCGACGTCGGCCGTCAGATCGCGCTCGCTGCCCGAGTTGTAGGCGTTGTATCTCGAGAGCAGGTCGACCGGGAAGCCGTTGAAGAGTGTGCCGCTCTGGTGCAGGGCGCTGCCGTTCCAGCTCTTGACCAGATCGGCGACCTCCACATGGCCGGGCGCGTGGAAGGCGTTGTTCTCCGCGTAGATCCTCGACTCGGTGGAGACGCCGAGCGAGTAGCGGTAGTCGTCACCGGGGATGTCGTACCGGTTGTTGTAGACGTGGACCTGGCCGAAGCGGACGCGCGGGGCGCGCTGGACGACGGACTCGAAGGCGTTGTGGTGCAGGGTGACGCGGAGTCTGCCGCGGTCACCGGTGGCGGTGTCGCCGTTGCCGATGAGCATCGCCTTGTCGTGGCCGGCGAAGCGGCTCCAGGAGACGGTGACGAGGTCGGAGCCGCCTGTGATGTCCAGCAGGCCGTCGTGGCGCAGGTAGTTGCGGGCGAAGTGGGTGGGCTCGTCCGCGTCCGGGTGGCCCTTGTCGCTCAGGGTCACGTGGTCCACCCACACATGGGTGGCTCCGGTGAGCCAGATGTTGTCGTAGGCCGTCTTCCAGTCGCCGAGGCCGCCGTTGGGGGTATCTCCCTGCTCGAGCGGAGCCGAGAGCTTGGGGGAGGACTGCCAGACGGGGAAGCAGTCGTAGGCGTCGCGCAGGTCGAGGTTGCGGACGATGACGTTGTCCGCGTTCTTGATGTGGAGGCTCGCGCCCTTGAGGAGGGCCGAGTCGCCGAGGCCGACGAGGGTGGTGTTCGAGCCGACGGGCAGCACGATCCGTTCGGCCTGCCGCGCGGCGGACGTCTGGCGGGCCTCCTCCTGGGGGCCGCTGGGCTTGGCGGGGCCCCAGGTGCGGGGGTCGTAGGCGGCGAGGTACTTCTTCAGGGCGTAACCGCCGGTGGCGTAGGCGGCGCAGTCCAGCCGGTCGCCGTCGTCGGTGTTGGCGTCGATCGTCCCGGCGATCTTGATGATCTTCGGGGTGTCGCTGCCGCCGTCGAGGGCGCGGACGAGTCCGGCCCGGTCGGTCACGGTGAAGACGTGGGCGTCGTCGGCGGCGGCACCTCCGGTGGTACCGGCGCCCTCCGCCGCCCAGCCGTCGTTCGCCGGGAGGGTGTCGCGGCCGATGTCCCGGCCCTCGGCGTGCGCGGGGACGCAGAGCACGCCCAACAGGAAACAGGCGACGGTCAGCTGCCGGAGTCTCATCCCTTCACCGCCCCCGCGCTGAACCCGGTGATCAGCCACTTCTGGATGAAGGCGAATACGATCACCACCGGGACGGCCGCGATGATGCCGCCCGCGGCGAGCGCGCCCAGGTCGACGCTGTCGGCGCTCATCAGAGAGTTGAGGCCGACCGGGATCGTCTGCTTGTCCTGGTTGTTCAGGAACATCAGGGCGAACAGGAAGTGGTTCCAGGAGTGGACGAAGGCGAACGAGCCGACGGCGATCAGTCCGGGCCGCAGCAGCGGCAGCACCACGATCCGGAAGGCCGTCATGCGGTTGCAGCCGTCGACCCAGGCCGCCTCCTCCAGGGAGTACGGCACGTTCTTGATGAAGTTGCTGATCAGGATCATCGACAGCGGCAGCTGGAAGACCGTCTCGGCGAGGATGACGCTGCCGAGCGAGTTGATCATCTGGAGTTCGGCGAAGATCTCGAACAGCGGTACCAGCAGCAGCGCGCCCGGCACGAACTGGGAGCACAGCAGGCCCAGCATGAACGCCCGCTTGACCTTGAAGTCGAACCGGGCGAGGGCGTAGCCGCCGGCCAGCGCGACGAGCGTCGTCATGATCAGGGTGGCGACGCCGACGAGCACGCTGTTGGTGAAGTAGGTGCCGAAGCTGCGGTCCGTCCAGACCTTCTCGAAGTGGTCGAAGGTCATCGGCCAGGGCACGAGCGAGGTCGAGCCGGCCGGGCGCAGCGAGAACAGCAGGATCCAGTAGAAGGGAACGAGGGTGAAGAGCAGGTAGATGCCCAGCGGCAGGTAGATCTGCCAGCGGGGCGCCTCGTCCCAGGCGCGGTTGCGCTTGGCGGGACGCGGCGGTTCGGGGGTGGCGCGTACGGGAGCGGGCGCCGCCTTGGTGGCTTCCTTGACGCTCACTTCTCGCCTCCGAACTTGCTCAGCCGCAGGTAGACCATCGAGCAGAAGAGCAGGATCACGAACGCCACCGTGGTCAGGGCCGACGCGTAGCCGAAGTTGTGGGCGTCGACGGATGTGTTGGCGATGTACAGCGGCAGTGTGGTCGTCTCGCCCGCGGGGCCGCCGCCGGTCAGGGTGTAGAGCAGGTCGACGTTGTTGAACTCCCACACCGCGCGCAGCAGCGTGGACAGGATGATGGCGTCCTTCAGGTGCGGCAGGGTGATGTGCCAGAACTGCTTGATGCGGCTCGCGCCGTCGACCTCGGCGGCCTCGTAGAGGTCCCTCGAGACGGACTGGAGGTCGGCGAGGATGAGGATCGCGAAGAAGGGCACCCCGCGCCACAGGTCGGCCACGACCGCCGCCGGGAACACCGTGGACGTGTCCGACAGCCAGCTCGTCCCGTAGGAGCCGATGCCCATGTCGGCGAGGTAACGGGTGATGCCCGTCTGCGAGTTGTAGAGCAGCACCCAGATCGCGGAGGTCAGCACGCCGGAGACGGCCCACGGGGAGAACACCAGGGCGCGTCCCAGGCCCCGCCCCACGAAGGTCTGGTTGACGATGAGGGCGAGCGCGAGGCCGAACAGCAGCTGGAGGCCGACCTCGACGACGACCCACTGGGCGCTGAAGACCAGCGTGTCCCAGAAGACGGGGTCCTTGGTGAAGGCATGGACGAAGTTGTCGAAGCCCGCGTAGCCGTTGCGCCACGGCTTGGTCGGGTTGTAGTTCTGCAGGCTGTAGTAGAAGACGCTGATGACCGGGTAGGCGATGAACCCCAGCATCAGCAGGGCGGCCGGTGCGATCAGCAGGTACGGGAGCCTGCGCGGCGTGGCGGAGGCCCGGCGCCGCCGGGGTGGCGCGGGCGGTTTCGCCACGGCTGCGGCTTGGGCCATGACAGGGTCTCCGATCTGGGTACGGTCGTACGGGAAGCGCTTTCTCGATGTGCGGGAGTCCGCCTGGGAGCGCGGACGGGGTGCCTCTTACGGTGGTGTGGCGAGTGCGGACTCGTTGTGCTCGGTCGCGCCCACGCGGCGGAGCCGCATGTCGATACAGGCCCGCGCCCCTGAGTGGGACCGGTCAACCGGCGTAGGGATCCGGGGCCTTGCCTGGCCTTGCCAAGAACTCGAAGTCGCAGCCGGTGTCCGCCTGCGTGATCTGCTCGTTGTAGAGCGCCCCGTAGCCGCGTTCGTAGCGGGTGGGCGGCGGCTTCCAGTCCTGACGGCGGATCTCCAACTCCTCCTCGCTCACGTTGAGTTGGAGGGCGCGGGCCTCGACGTCCAGGGTGATCGAGTCGCCGGTGCGGACCAGGGCGAGCGGGCCGCCAACGTACGACTCGGGGGCCACGTGGAGCGCGCAGGCGCCGTAACTCGTGCCGCTCATCCGGGCGTCGGAGATGCGGACCATGTCGCGCACGCCCTGCTTGAGCAGGTGGTCGGGGATCGGGAGCATGCCGTACTCGGGCATGCCGGGGCCGCCCTTGGGTCCGGAGTTGCGCAGCACCAGGACACTGTCCGCGGTGATCCCCAACTCCGGGTCGTTGATGGTGCGTTGCATGGTCCTGTAGTCGTCGAAGACGACCGCGGTGCCGGTGTGCTTGAGCAGGTGGCGCTCGGCGGCGATGTGCTTGATGACGGCGCCGTCCGGGCAGAGGTTGCCACGCAGTACGGCGACTCCGCCCTCGGCGGCGACGGGGTTCTGGCGGGTGCGGATGACGTCGTCGTCGTGGACGACGGCTCCCTCGAGCTGCTCGCGCAGGGTCCCGTTGACGGTGGGCCGGTCCAGGTGCAGCAGGTCGGTGATCCGGGAGAGAAAGGCCGGCAGACCACCGGCGAAGTAGAAGTCCTCCATGAGGTAGGTCTGTCCGCCGGGCCGGACGTTGGCGAGCACCGGCACGTTGCGGGCGATGCGGTCGAAGTCGTCAAGGGTGAGCTCGACCTGGCAGCGCCCCGCCATCGCGATCAGGTGGATGACGGCATTGGTGGAGCCGCCGAGCCCGAGCACCGTGGTGACGGCGTCCTCGAAGGCCTCGCGGGTGAGGAGCCGTGACGGCTTGAGCGCGGTCCAGGCGAGCTCCACGGCACGGCGCCCGGAGGCGGCGGCCATCCGCTCGTGCCCGGAGTCGACGGCCGGGATGGAGGAGGCGCCCGGCAGCGTCACGCCGAGGGCTTCCGCCGCCGCGGTCATCGTCGACGCGGTCCCCATGGTCATGCAGTGACCGGGGGAACGGGCCAACCCGCCCTGCAGCTCCCTCAGTTCGCAGTCGGTCAGGTTGCCCGCGCGGTGCTCGTCCCAGTACTTCCACATGTCGGTGCCGGACCCGAGGGTCTCACCGCGCCAGTGTCCCGGCAGCATCGGCCCCGCGGGCACGAAGAGGGCGGGTACGTCGGCCGAGGCCGCACCCATGAGCAGCGCGGGCGTCGACTTGTCGCAGCCTCCGAGCAGCACCGCCGCGTCGACCGGGTAGGACCGCAGCAGCTCCTCCGTCTCCATCGCGAGCAGGTTGCGGTAGAGCATCGGGGTGGGCTTCTGGTACGTCTCGGAGAGTGTGGCGACCGGGAACTCCAGCGGGAAGCCGCCGGCCTGCCACACCCCTCGCTTGACCGCCTCGGCCCGCTCGCGCAGATGGACATGGCAGGGGTTGATGTCGGACCAGGTGTTGAGGACGGCGATCACCGGGCGGCCCCGGTACTCCTCCGCCTCGTAACCGAGTTGGCGCATACGGGCGTTGTGCGACCAGGTGCGCAGCTGGCCCTCGGCGCCGTACCACTGATGGCTCCTGAGGTCCTCGGGACGCAGTCTGCCGGTCATATCGACCACCCCGCGGCGATCGCGGCGACCTCGGCGCGCTGCTCCTTTGGGAGGGTGCGGCTCGGCGGGCGGACCTTGCGGCGGCACAGCCCGAGGGAGGCGAGGGCCTCCTTGACGACGGTGACGTTGTCGGCGGAGCCGTTGGCTGCGCGCAGCTCCTCGAAGCGGCGGATCTGTTCCCAGACCTTCATCGCGGCCGGGTAGTCACCGGAGCGCAGGGCCTCGATCATGTTCAGGGAGACGGCCGGGGCGACGTTCACCAGCCCCGAGGTGAAGCCGGTGGCGCCCGCGGAGAAGTAGGAGGGAGCGTACGGTTCGGCGAGCCCGGCCACCCACACGAACCGCTCCAGGCCCGCGTCCCGGGCGAACGCGGCGAACCTGGCCGCGTCGGGAACGGCGTATTTCACGCCGATGACGTTCGGGCAGTGGTCGGCGAGTTCGGCGAGCCGGGCGCCGGTGAGCTGTGCGTTGCGGATGTACGGCACGACGCCCAGCTCGGGCACGGCCTCGGCGACGGCGCGGTGGTAGTCGACCCAGCCGGCCTGGGAGACGTAGGGGTGGACGGGCTGGTGGACCATCACCATTCCGGCGCCGAGCTCCCGGGCGTGCCGGGCGGAGGCGACGGCGGTCGGGATGTCGTGTCCGACACCGACCAGGACGACGGCCCGCTCCCCGGCCTCGTCGATCGTCAGCTCCGTGACGAGACGGCGCTCTTCGGGGGTGAGGGCGTAGAACTCGCCGGTGTTGCCGTTCGGGGTGAGGGTCGTGATGCCGCCGTCGAGCAGGCGGCGCAGCAGGGCCCGGTGGGTGTCCCGCGCGACGGAGCCGTCCTCGGCGAACGGGGTCACCGGGATCGCCACCACGTCGGCCAGCGCCGCCCGCTGGGTCTCGAACGCCACGCTGCTCATTCCTGGCCTTCCTGTTCCAGTGCTGCCTCGGGGAAAGCGCGCTGCACGAAGGACGCGATGTGGGCGTGCAGGGCACGCGCCGCGCCGTCGGCGTCGCCGTCGAGGGCGAGCCGCAGGATCTCCCGGTGCTCGCCGGCCTCCCGCTCCCAGGAGGGGGAGGCGGCCCAGGCGACAGCGGAGACCAGGGCGGCCTGGTCGCGGACCTCGTCGAGCATCCGGCCGAGCAGCGGGTTGCCGCACGGCAGGTACAGGGCACGGTGGAACTCCCGGTTGGCGAGGGAGCGTTCGGCGGTGTCGATGGCGGCGTCGGCCCGGGTCAGCGCCTCGCGGGCGACGTCCAGGGAGGCCCCGCGCTGCACGGCCCGCCGCAGCGCCTCGGGCTCCAGCAGCAGCCGTACGTCGTAGACCTCGCGCGCCATGTCCGCGTCCACCAGGCGCACGGTGACGCCCTTGTACTGGCTCATCACGACCAGCCCGGTACCGGCGAGCGTCTTGAGCGCCTCGCGCACCGGGGTCTTCGACACCCCGAACTGCGCGGCGAGCTCGGTCTCGACCAGCGCCTGGCCGGGCGTCAACTGCCCGGTGAGGATGCGGTGTTTGATCCCCTCCAGCACGAACTGCGTGCGGGAGGGGATCGGCGTGGGCACAGAGGTCATGCGCGCCTCTCGGATCTCGCGTCTCGGGGGATCGCGTATCGGATCTCGCGTATCGCGTCTCATATATGACGTACGAAGTACGACGCGATGACGGTAGGAGGGCGCGTGGGCTTCGTCAATGCTTTCGACAAAGAAACAGCAATCGCTTTCTACGACCTGCGGGTCCAGCCCGGGTCCCGGCCGCTCAGTCCCACCGCCCTGGCCAGCAGGGGCGCGTCCGCCTCGACACGGACGACGGGGCCGAAGATCTCGCCACGGCCGGGGGCGTCGGCGGACGCCTCGAGGAAGTCGTGGCACACCTGGAGGGCGGCCGGGTCGGGGGTGTAGGGCCGGCCGGTGGCGCGGGCCAGGTCCCATCCGTGGATCACCAGTTCGTCGGTGGCGACGAGACCCGCGACCTCGCCGGGCAGGTCCACGCCTCCGGCGCGGGTCATGCCGGTCCAGGCGGCCGGGTCCCGCCAGGCCTCGGCCATGTCGGCGAGCACCTTGGGCAGTTCCTCGCGCCAGTCGGGCCCGAGCTCCGGCAGGGAGGAGCCCGGGCTGGTGTCGGTGGTGACGCCCAGGTCCTTGCGGCCGGCGTCACGGAAGGCGCCGGCCAGGTGGGTCAGGTGGGCCAGCATGTTGCGCACCGCGTACTCGGGGCAGGGTGTCGGGTCCGCCAGCTGCTCGTCGGTGACGGCCTCGGCGAGGCGCGCCACCACCGCCGCCTGCGGGCCGAGGTCGAGGGTCGGGTTCGGGGCCGTGTCGGTCATCCGCTGCTCCTCCTGGTTTCGCTCTCGGGAGGTAGACCGACGGCGCCCCCGGAACTCATCGCCCGGACGCGCCTTTCCTAAGGCACCTTCCCGATCCCCGTGTACGGGCCTTAGAGCCACGATGACCAGGTATGACGACCAAGACGACCTGGGCCGTGGCGCGCGTCCTGCGCGACCGTGACGCCGGGCTGTACCTCTCCGGCGTGGTGGTCTCCGGCTTCGGCACCTCCGCCCTGTGGCTGGCGTCCGGCGTGTGGGTCAAGGACCTGACCGGCTCGGACGGCCTGGCCGCGCTGTGCATGCTCGCCATGTGGCTGCCGACCCTGGCGGGACCGCTGCTGGGCACCCTGGCCGATCGCGGACGCCGCAGACCGCTGCTGATCGGCGTGAACGTGTTCCTGGGCGCCCTGCTGCTCGGCCTTGCGGGCGTCGACGCCCCGGGCGACCTGTGGCTGCTGTACGCGGTGCTGTTCGTGTACGGCGCGGCGGGTGTCGTCCACGACGCGGCCGAGTCGGCGCTCGTGGCGACCGCCGTGGAACCGTCCCTGCTGGGTGACTTCAACGGCCTGCGCATGACCGCCACCGAGGGCATGAAGCTCCTGGCCCCGCTGGCGGGCGCGGGCCTCTACGCGGCGCACGGCGGCGCGGGCGTCGCCCTCCTGGACGCGGCGACGTTCGTGCTGGCCGCGGGGCTGTACGCACTGCTGCGGGTGAGGGAGGAGAAGCCCGCGCCGCCCACCGGCAGCCGTCGGCGGCGGACCGCCGAGGGCGTGCGGCACCTGTGGGCGCACCCCGTGCTGCGCCCCCTGGTCCTGGCGGGCGGCGCCACGATGCTGTGCGCCGGTCTGAACGGGGCGATGGTGTACGCCGTCGTCGACGGTCTCGGGCACTCCCCCGCGTACACCGGCGTGCTCTACGCCGTGCAGGGCGCCGGTTCGGTCGCGGTCGGCCTGCTCTCCGGCCCCGTCCTGCGCCATCTGGGGGCGCGGAGCTTCGCGGTGTCCGGCATCGTCCTGCTGGCTCTCGCGGTGGCACTGCGGGCGGTGCCGTCCGACCCGGTGGCGCTGGTGTGCGGCGCGGCGATCGGCATGGGGCTGCCCGCGGTGCTGATCGCCACGCTGACGTCCGTGCAGCGCGAGACGCCCGGTGCGCTGCTGGGCCGGGTCACGGCCACCGCCCACACGCTGGTGTTCACACCGAACGTGGTCGACCAGGGCCGCCGGAGCGGCCCTGGTCGAGCTGGTGGACCGCCGCCTGGTGCTGGTGGCCCTGGGCGTGGCCCTGTTGGTGACGGCGGCCCCGCTGTGTCAGAGGGCGGCGAGGGCGGAGCGGACCGTCTCCAGGTCGTCGTCGGACGCCAGCCCGGCGTGATACAGCCGCAGTTCGGTGGCGCCGAGCTCGCGTGCCCGGGTGGCGTCGGCGGCGAGGGTGCCCGGGCCGCCGCCCATCCCGGAGACCACGGTGAAGTTGGCGGCGATGACGGCGCCCCCGCGCTCCTGCCGGGCGAACGGCGTCAGGGTGCCGGTCTCGCCCGCGCAGGGCACGACCACGCCGTCCGCGACGGACAGGATGTGCGCCGGGTCGACCCCGGGGTTGGCGCCTACGTGGTACGACACGGGGTCCGCGTGCAGCAGCACCTGGAAGCCGTCGGGAGCGGCCGCCCGGACCGCCGCGACGGCCTGCTCCTGGAGCGTGCGGGCGGTCTCGTCGCGGTACGCGCGCGTGGTGTGCGCGAGCGTCTCGCCGAGGAGCTTCTCGATGCCCGCCCAGCCTCCGTCGGACGGCGCCCCCTGCCACACGGGCTCCAGCGCGGTCCGTACGGCGGCCGCCAGCTCGTCGGCGTCCAGGCCGTGCCGGCCGTAGCCCTCCCGGCAGGACGGGCAGAAGCACAGCGCCATCAGGTACTGCCCGGCGTCCCCGAGGCCGATGCCGCCGGTCTTGTCGTGGGCGTGCAGATGCTGCAGCCCGTACCAGCCGAGGGACTCCAGCTCGGTGCCGCGCGCCCCGGGCCGCACGGCCGCCTCGGCCGCCAGGTCGGTCAGGTACGCGCGGGTGGCGGGCTGCGCGATACACGGCGCCCAGGGGTAGCGGTCGCCGTAGGCGTTGACGACCGAGGTGTCCGGGTGTTCGGCGCCCAGGCGGGAGTTGTGCGCGAGGACGACCCAGGTGTGCACCTCCAGGCCGGCCTGGGTGAGCGCACCGGCTGCCTCGCCGAAGGCGTCCCCGGGGGCCCAGTCGCCGGCCGCGTAGGGGCGCAGCTCGCGTCCGGCCCAGCGGTCGTCCGCCGGGTACAGCACCGCGGCGTGCTCGGCGGTGACGATGCGGTGGCGCGGGTGGCGGGGCGTGAGGGCGCGCGTGGAGTGGTAGGCGGCGGCGAGCGTCACCTGTGCCACGCCCAGCCCGGCGATGCGCGCGGGTGCCTCCGGGTCCCCGTTGACGTCCCAGGGGTAGACGAATGTCGACGCCTTCACTTGGCCTCCTCCAGCAGCGCGTAGCCCCGCTCGATCACTTCGGCGAGCTGCTTCACATGATCCCCGGCCGGCTCGTGCAGCGGGGGCCGCACCTCCCCGACGTCGAGGCCGCGCAGCCGTACACCGGCCTTGACCAGGGCGACGGCGTACCCGCTGCCCTGGGCGCGCAGTTCGACGAAGGGGCGGTAGAAGCCGTCCAGGAGCTTGTCCACGGTGGCGTCGTCGCCGGTCCGCAGGGCCTGGTGGAAGGCGAGGGCGATCTCCGGCGCGAAGCAGAACACGGCGGACGAGTAGAGGGTGACGCCGAGGGCGCGGTAGGCGAGCTGGGTCTGTTCGGCGGTCGGCAGGCCGTTGAAGTAGAGGAAGTCGCCCGGGACCTCGGTGCGGACGGCGCTGATGACGCGCTGCATGAGGTCGAGGTCGCCCAGCCCGTCCTTGAGGCCGATGATCCCGTCCGTGCGGGCGAGTGCGAGGACCGTCTCCGGGGTGAACACCGCGTTGTCGCGCTGGTAGACGATGACCGGCAGGGCGGTGGCGGCGGCCACCTCGCGGTAGTGCCGCAGCAGCCCCTCCTGCCCGGCGACGACCAGGTACGGCGGCATGGCGAGCAGTCCGTCCGCCCCGGCGCCCTCGGCGAGGCGGGCATAGCGCACGGCGAGCGCGGTGCCGTACCCGGCGCCGGCGACGACCGGCACGCGCCCGTCGGTCGCCTCGACGGCGGCCCGTACGCAGGCCTCGAACTCCTCGGGCGTCAGCGCGTGGAACTCGCCGGTGCCGCAGCAGGCGAACACCGCGGCGGCTCCGGCCTCCACCCCGCGCCGGACATGCGTGCGATAGGTGTCGAGGTCCACGGAGCCGTCGGGTCCGTAGGCGGTGACCGGGAAGAACAGCGGCCCGCTGGGGACGATGAGTCGAGCGGCGAGAGGGGCTGACGTCACGAGCTCTCCCGGTTCCATATTCATGATTGGCGTCTATATTTCTGAACAACTCCACGCTAAGGCGCCGCCTTGGCGCCGGTCAAGCGCGCACACCCGCGACACACCTGCGGATTCGTCCCCTCCGCGGCATACTTGACGGGCTCCGCCCCAGATCCTTAGCGTGTCCACGCATATGAATGCCGTGCGCTCATGTGCACGCTGGCGATCAGCGTGCTTTGCGATCAGCACGGTTGGCGATCAAGGAGACCCGAGGATGCCCGCTCCCCGCACCGTCCTGCTCACCGGCGCCGCCGGCGGCCTCGGCACCCTGATGCGGGATCTGCTCCCGGCCTACGGCTACGACCTGCGCCTGCTGGACCTGCGCCCGATCGAGGGCGAGCCCGACGCGATCGCCGCCGACCTGGCCGACCGGGACGCCGTGCGGGAGGCGGTCCGGGGCGTCGACGCGATCATCCACCTCGCGGGCATCTCCCTGGAAGCCCCCTTCGAGAAGATCCTCAAGGCCAACATCGAGGGCACCTACCACCTGTACGAGGCCGCCCGCGAGGAGGGCGTCGGCCGGATCGTCTTCGCCTCCTCCAACCACGCCGTCGGCTACACCCCGCGCCCCCGGGGCGACGACCCACTCATCCCGGTCGACACCCCGCGCCGCCCGGACACCTTCTACGGCCTGTCCAAGTGCTTCGGCGAGGACCTCGCGCAGCTCTACTGGGACCGGCACGGCCTGGAGACGGTCTCGGTGCGCATCGGCTCCTGCTTTCCCGAGCCGACCAGCGTGCGCATGCTCTCCGTATGGATGAGCCCCGCCGACGGCGCCCGTCTCTTCCACGCGGCCCTGACCGCCGAGCACGTCGGGCACACCGTCGTCCACGGCTCCTCCGCCAACACCCGGCTGTGGTGGGACCTCACCAGCGCCCGGGCGCTCGGCTACGAGCCGCAGGACGACTCCGAGCCGTTCGCCGAGAAGCTCATCGCCGAGCAGGGCGAACTGCAGGACGGCAACGAGGCGCACGCCTACCTGGGCGGCCAGTTCGTGACGGACCCGCCGATCTGGCCGTACTGACCGGAAACAGTCGTCACCAGGGTGGGCGGGCAGAGATCGGGCCCGCCCGCTCGGGCATTCGGGCACGGTCCGGAAGCAGTCGGGCAGTGCCGTCAGGGGCGCGGGGAGCCGTGCGACCAGCCACAACGCACCAGCAGACGGCCACGGCCTCCCCTCGGCGCACCACACACCCGCAAGACCGAACGGGCACACACGGGCAGGATCCCGCCCGCAACAGACCTGGCCACCGCGGAACACCCGCTGTAGAACTTCCCCCAAGGCCCGACCGAGGGCCCGAACGGGCGGCACGGCAGGAAGGCGGGTGACGGCCATGAACAGGACCGCGGAAGAACGCCAGCGCGACATCGTGCTGGCCGCGCGGCGCGACGGCTCGGTCGACGTCACCGCCCTCGCCACCGAGCTGGGCGTGGCCAAGGAGACCGTACGGCGCGATCTGCGCGTCCTGGAGGACCACGGCCTGCTCCGCCGCACCCACGGCGGCGCCTACCCCGTGGAGAGCGCCGGCTTCGAGACGACGCTCGCCTTCCGGGCCACCAGCCACGTCCCCGAGAAGCGCCGGGTCGCGGCCACCGCGGCCGAGCTGCTCGGCGACGCCGAGACCGTCTTCGTCGACGAGGGCTACACCCCGCAGCTCATCGCCGAGGCACTCCCCCGGGACCGGCCGCTGACCGTGGTCACCGCGTCCCTGCCGGTCGCGGGCGCCCTCGCCGAGGCCGAGCACATCTCCGTGCTGCTGCTCGGCGGCCGGGTGCGGCGCGGCACCCTCGCCACCGTCGACCACTGGACGACGAAGATGCTGGCCGGCTTCGTCGTCGATCTGGCGTTCATCGGCGCCAACGGCATCTCCCGCGAACACGGCCTCACCACCCCCGACCCGGCCGTCAGCGAGGTCAAGACACAGGCGATCCGGGCCGCCCGGCGCGTGGTCTTCGCCGGCGTCCACACCAAGTTCGGAGCGGTCAGCTTCTGCCGGTTCGCCGAAGTGAGCGCGCTGGAGACGATCGTGACGAGCACCCTGCTGCCGGCCGCCGAAGCCCACCGCTACACACTGCTCGGGCCCCAGGTCATCCGGGTCTGACACCACACCGACGTCCCCCACCGGGGGCAGCCACGCCCCGTGCTGCCCCTTATCTCCCCATACATCCAGGAGCGATCCATGCGAACCCAGAGCCGACGACGGCCACCGCGAGCCCCGCTCGCCCTGGCCGCCGCAGGGACGCTGCTCGCCCCGCTGCTCTCCGGCTGCTGGGTCGGAGCGGGCGGGGCCGGATCCGGCGGCGACGCCATCAACGTCCTCATGGTCAACAACCCCCAGATGGTCGAGCTGCAGAAGCTGACCCGAGCCCACTTCACCACGGAGACGGGCATCAAGGCCGCCGCCGGGCGCCTCGCCAGGCGACTGCGCCGCGAGGACGTCGCCCTCACTCTCGTCAACGCCGAGCCCGACTTCGTCGAGCGCGTCCGGATG
>NZ_JBEXSH010000030.1:0-23202 GCF_040613555.1 Streptomyces sp. NPDC006265 | reverse complement strand
GGTTGTTCCTGTGTCACCGGCGGACCGTCTGCGGCCCGTGGCGCAGGCCCTGCCGGTGTTGCCGTCGTACCCCTCGCTGCGGTGGGCACGGCCCTTTTTGCGTTTCACGGCCTCTGCGGCGAGTCGCGAACTCCGGCGGGGCGGGGATCGCTTTGCTGTCTGCGTGGACACAAGGAACCTCATGGAGTACCCGGACGAACTCGCCGACCTGCTGCGGGAACGGTTCGGCCCGAAGAACGACCGCAACCAGCCCACGCGGTACACGGCGGCCGTCTACATGACTCGCGCAATGGCCGGCCTCCTCTCCGAAGAGGACTTCGCGACCTTCCTCCAGTCCGCGCTCCGCGCCGATGCTGCCGGCCAGTGCCCGGACGCCAACTGGCCCTTCCCTCGGTCGTTCACGGACCGCTTCGCCCGCGAACTGCGGACCCACCTGGGACCGCTTGAGGAAGCGGAAGGCCGCCAGGAGGCATGGCACATCATGTTCGCCCTGCACGGCATCCTGGCCCCGGATCTGGTCGGCCCGTTCATCCGATGCGCACACGATGCCTGGGAGAACACCGTCGAACTCACCCAGCGAATGCCAGCGGCGCGGGCATAAGCGGCGGAAACAATAGTTTCCAAGTCGTTCGACCACCTCGAACGAGGGGTGCCCGCCCTGACGAAAGTTGCTGTCGTGTAGGCCAGCCCCGCCGCACCGGCAAACACCGCCGGACGCCCCGACCTCGACCACGGGGAACTGCCCGCAACATGGGCGCCCTGCTCAGGATCGCCCGCCACACCAAGAAGGCCCGTACGCCCTGCCGATGCGGGGCGTACGGGCCTTCTTGCGTTTCAGGAACTCAGGCCGGTTGCTGCACTTGCTGGGGCAGTTCCTGGAGCAGCGCGCTGTAGGCCTCAGGGTGCTGCTCGCGCAGAATCCTCAGCCACACGCGAGCACCGTCAGCGAACACTGCCGGTTCCATCTTCAAGTGCAGGTGGGTAACCATCGAGAGGGCATCGTCGTACGGCAGCTGGCCCGGCTGTTCGGCCTCGGGCTGCGCCGCGCTCTCAGAGGCCTGAGGCTCCTGGGTATTAACGGCGTTAACGGTTGCCGGTGTGGAGGAGCCTGCCGGCGCCCCGCCCTCGGGGGTATTAACGGCGTTAACGGTTGAGGCCTCGCTTGTCTGCTCCACCGCAGGCTTGCGCCGCTGGCGAGGGGCTTTCGCGGCCTCGATGGCCTTCTTCGCCTCGCCCGCCTGCTGCGCCTTGGGGAGCCGGCCGATCCGGCGAGCCGGTTCCACCTTCAACTCACCCTTCTCCACCTGTTCCTGGAGATCGGGGGTGAGCTCCAAGAGGGCCAGACGCTGAGACACCCAAGGCGGTGTCTTCCCCAGTCTCCGGGCCACCTCGCCCTGCGACCCGTGTACCTTCACGAGATCCTGGATGGCCTTCGCCTGGTCCAGGGGAGCCACATCCTCGCGGTGGATGTTGGCGATCAGCGCGGACTCCAGGAGGTCCGCCGCGCTTGCTGCGAGGTCGTCATTGACGTCGATCCGCAGCTCTTCGAGGCCGGCCAGACGAGCGGCAGCCAGACGCCGGTTGCCGTCGATGACGACGTACTCGGCTTCAGCGAGCGCCTCTTCCTGCCCGGGATGCGCTGTCAGGAAGGCAGCTCGCCGCGCCACAGTGACCGGCTGGATCTGCCCCTTGGCTCGCAACGAGTCCGCGGTCTCTTCGAGGTTGGTGAGTTCTTCACGCGGGTTGAACGGGTTATGCGCCAGCAGTGCCAGCTTCACCGAGGCCGGGGGCCTCTTGCCTTCCCCGTTCATGATCTGTGAGCGAGTCCGGACGCGACGCGGTCCTTCCTGTTCTCCGCCCGGCCCGTTCTCATCAATGCTGAAGCCGCGCGTGACCCGCTGCTGGCCGTCCTTCTTGTTGGTGTTCCTCATACCGCCAGTTCCTTCGCCAGGTCGCGCATCGCCTGCGCATGTTCGCTGTCCGGTGCGTACTCAAGCAGCGGAATCTCGCCGTCAGCGGCCTCGCGGCCTTCCTTCAGGTCACCGATCACCGCCAGAACAGGCGGGGAACTGCTCTTCTCCCACTCATCCTTGTTCTCCTTCACGAGCTTGCCGCGCCGGCTGTCGTACGCGTTGATGATCAGGCCCAGGTAGTCGACCTGGATCCGACCCTTCTTGCACAAGTCGTCCTTCTGAGACTTCAGCAGGCGGAAGGCACGGTGGGACGCCTTGTTGGCCCAGACCGGGGTGATGACGCCTGATCGGTCCGCGAGTTCACCTTCGCGGCGGCGCACGTAGTACAGGGCGGTGTCCATGTTCAGACCGAGGCTGGGCGGGCCGTCGATGATGATGACGTCGTAGTCCTCTTCCAATGGTTCTAGAGCGCGTTCCAGGGCGGCCTCGCTGAAGCTCACCTTGGACAGGGCGACGTCCCGCAGGAACGCGTCGTCGGACGCAGGAAGCAGATGCAGCCGCTCACCGAAGCGCTTCTGGTCCAAGGCGACCAGCAGGTCGTGGATGTCGCCCTTCGCGGTGCCGTCCATGTGCATCATCAGCGTCTCGACATCGTCCTCATACATGAGGTCTTCGAAGCCGAGCTCGGCAGTGAGGTGCCCTTGAGGGTCGTAGTCAATGATCAGGACGCGATGGCCGGCCTCCGCGAGAGCCTGAGCAATGCCGGAGGAGATGAATGTCTTGCCGACGCCGCCCTTCTGGTTGGCCACTATGACCCGCACGACCGGCTGCGAAACCAATGGGGTCGTAGGGGAGGGATGGTTGTCGAGCCACAGAGTCAACGCCTGCGCGAGCCCCTGCACGTAGGTGATGCCGCGCTCCGAGCAGGCGGCCTTGAACTCGTCAGGGCCCCCGACCGGGAGGAACGTCCCCCAGGTTTTGGCTCCCTCTGTGTCGACTTCGGGGACATCATCGGCTTCGTACCAGGCCCTAATGGCGTGCTCGGTCGCGTCCTGGATGTCCATTCCGTGCTCAAAGGCGCGGATCTTCAGGTGTCTGCGCAGCTTCGGAGCGAGAGCCGTAATTAGCTTCTCTCGTTCTCCTCTGGGGCTCGGGATGCTCATGCGGCCGAACTTTACTAGGTACGCCGCGCGCTGAGAGGGAAGCTAGCTCACGCATCACCTGTTGAGGCTCGCGGAGGGGACGCACCGCTGGGGGATCGAGGAACCGCCAGCGACAGGTGCACACCCGAATTGACGCTGCTGCAGAGCGTGTTGACGCAGCCCTCCCAACTCCAGACTCCAGCGACAGGGGAGGGTGTGCTGGTTGGTGGTGGAGTTGCCTGGTGCGGGACGGCGCGGTGGGTGTGGCATAGGTGGCTGCCTGTCCGCAGTATTCGCACGACGTCGCCAGTCGTTCTCATAGCGGGCTCACATCGCCTCGCTCCATTGCTAGGGAGCGTCGCTCGCTGCTGGGACAGCGGCGCCACGGCGGGCGTCACGGAAAGGCACTGGTGACGGTCGTCCGCCCCCACTGCCGGTGCGGCGCCAAAAATCTCAGCGCCTCAATCGGCGCACGCATACCGTCATGGACCATGAGACAAGACCCGTGGGCCGAGCTCGCCCGCTCACTGGAAGGCCTGCGAGCCGCGTTCGACGACAGCTACGGAGCGAGCCACGGCTTCCTGCCTGGCTCCCCAGCGAGCGGAGAGTGCCAGCGAGACACGCTGGCCGGTTCCTGGGGCGCTCACCCGGTACGCGATGCCAACATCACCCCGCTGTCATCCGTGTTCGTCATGCTCGATCACCTGGACAGCCTGGCAACCTTGTTCAGGTCACCCGGAGGGATCACGGCCTCGCACACTATCGCCCGAGCCGCCCTCGACATCGCGATCGGCCCGTGGTTCCTTCTTGAGCCCGAGATCGGTGAACGGGAACGTGTGCGCCGCTACATGAACCTCCGGCTGCAGAGCCTCAAAGAGCAGACGCAGCTTGAGAACGGGACTGAGACCACAGCCATCCGGGACCACGCCAAGGACCGTATCCGCTTGATCCTCGAAGCCGCCCGAGCGCACCACTTCGAGGTGCGGGGGGAACGGGACAAGTACAACCCGCCATTTCTTGGCGAGCGGATGCCCCGCACAACCTCCCTCGCAGCGCAGATCATCGCACCGGAAGTACCAGTTCTCGGACCGCTCTTCTGGCGACTCGGCTCGGCTGTGACACACGGCCAGCAGCACGGCATCACCATGTTCTTCGAGAGCACCGACCAACTTGTGGATCCCGCGCACGGCGACGCTGCGGTACGGATGCAAGCAAGCTCCAAAGACACAGCCCTGCGGTGCGGGGGAGCACCACTGGCTGCAATCGCCGTCTTCCAGCGCCTGTTCGCCCAATACGGCTGGGACACGGACAGACTCGACACAGCAGTGTCGGACCTCATCAGGACGTGGCAGTCCGTTTCAGGTGTCCAGACACCTCGGGTACCTGCCACATTTCTCCAGGGATAGGGCTTTGTACGTCAGCGCGGCGGCTGCCGTCCACGGCTGACGTGGCGGCCCGCCTGGCGGGCGCCACGGTAAAGACTTCGTGATGGCCTCCCGCCCGGCGGGAAGGACCCCGAATCGCGCTTTTTCGCAGGTCACCGCCGGGTTTCCATGGGTCGATGATCAGCAAAGCGGAGGTTCGCCCGGGTGACGGGTGGCGCTATCTCTTCCGCGGCGTGATGGTCGGCGACGGCCACCGCCCTTCGGGCAAGTCGCTGCGCGCCGCCCAGGACGAAGCCGGTGTCCCGCCCGGGATTTGGAAGGGCAGGGGCCTGGCCGCGGTCGGCCTCACGGCCGGGGATGTGGTGACCGAGCGGCAGGCCGAACTGCTCCTGGGGGAAGGCCGGCACCCGGACGCCGACCGGATTGAGCGCGAGCTCCTGGCGGAGGGCAAGAGCCCAGCGCAGGCCCGGCGGGCGACCGTGCTGGGCAGACCCATCGAGCACAACCGCTCGCCCAAGACCGACAAGGCCAAGAAGCGCACCCCCTGGCTGGGCTTCGATCTGACGTTCCGGCCCCCGCCGACGGCGCACATCGCGTGGGCGCTGGGTGACTACGAGACCCGCGCGGTGCTGGAGCTGTGCCAGGACATCGCCCGGGACAAGACGCTGGCATGGCTGGAGGACTCGGTCGCACAGATCCGCTGGAAAGGCGGCGGCAAGAACCGCGCCCGGGTCAAGGACGGATTGATCATCGCGGTCTTCCGGCACTACGAGTCCAGAGCTGCCGAGTCGAAGCCCCTTCTGCACGATCACGCGGTGGTGTCGATCCGCGCCCGGCGTCCGGACGCCAAGGGGACGTGGGGCAACCTTTCGGCGGACTCGATGCTGGCCCACATCGTCGCGGCCGACACCCTTTACACCCTCTTCTTCATGGAGGAGGTGTCCGCCCGGCTCGGGTGGGCGTGGGAGCCGCGCGAGGTGACGCCCGGCCGCCGGCCTGTGATGGAGATCGCGGGCATCGATCAGCGGCTCATCGGCTGGCAGTCGACCCGCCGCCAGCAGATCGAGGACGCGCTGCCTGTCCTTACGGCCAAGTACGAAGAGAAGCACGGGCACGCGCCGGGGGAGCGGGCCGCCTACGCGCTGGGCTGCCAGGCCGCCGACCAGACGCGCCCGCCCAAGCGCACGGAACTGCTGTCGCTGACCGAGCTGCGCGAGCGATGGCGCGACTCAGCGATCCGGGCGTTCGGCGCATGCACCGTCTACCGGCTCGCCCAGCGAGCGCGAGCGGCGGCCGCGGCGGTGTGGGCGCGAGTGCGGCCGGTGGTCGACGTGGCCCTGGCCGCCGTTGACGCCGTCGCCGTGGTGTACGTGATGCGCGGCGCGTTCAAGCGCCACCACCTGCTTGCCGAAGTCCGACGCCACCTCTCCTACGTCCTGCGCGGACGACCCCACCAGCCCGGCCTGGACGAACAGATCGTGCAAGCGGTCGTCGAGGACTACACCCGCCCGGCCGGACAACGGATGATGACCGCCGACCTGCGCGCCCTGTACCCGCGCGACATCGAGGACCAGGCCGTGCTGCGCCCGCTGACCCGCAAGCGCACCGCGCCCCCGTACGAGCGGGCCCGCCTCGCCGCTGGTGCCCTGGCCGCCCGGGTCAACGCAGCGCGGCGTGCGGAGCGCCCGGGCTCCCGCCCCCGGCCGTACGCCGTCGCGGTGCCCGCCGCCTCGAGGTCGCACCCGCGGCCGTTCCAGACCGGCCGGAAGGACGGCCGCCTCCTGGAGCCGGAGACCGGCGTCGACGTCGACACGGTGGAGCAGTCCCGCCGGACCTTCGAGGCCGCCGCGAAGTTGGCCGCCACGATCCAGGACAGCAAGCGGGCACGCGAAGTCGCCCGCGGCCTCCGTCCGCAGCCCGCCCCGGCGCCGGCCCCGTCGCCGCACACCCAGCAGCCCGATGCCCAGCACACACCGGGCCGGACCACAGGAGGAGTCAAGTGAGCACCCCGGAAGAACTGCCCAACCCAGAGGACGCACTCGCCCGCGCCCACGCGGCCCGCGCGAGGATGGCCGCCGCGCTCGACGAGGACCAGGAGCCCGAGCCCGATGAGCCCCTGGGGTGGCAGCCGGTCTGGAAGCGGCCCCGGAAGCCGAAGTCGAAGGCGGAGAAGAAGCGGGAGCTGCGCAAGCAACGGCGACGGCTCCAGGACGCCGGGAAGCGCCGCCTCGCCGCCGGGCAGTCGCGCCGGCCCCGCCCCCGGCAGAACCGGATCGGCAACGCGGCCGCGCGCCGCGATGCCCGCGCTCTGTCCCGGGTGCGGCACTCCAACGCCTGGCTGTGGTGACGATGCCGGGCATCGTCCACCGAGTGGAGCGCACGATGTTCAGCATCCAGTGGCGATGCACGACATCGGGTGGAGCCCATCGAGTGGAGTCCACCCGATGGGCTCCATCGAGTGGACTCCACCCTGGTGCGCACCGGATGACGATGGACGCCACTCTGGTGCGCACCTCGATGTCCGCGACCGCACCCGGTGCGCACCACCGACGACGCCCGGCACTCTCGCGCGTGCCCGGTGCGCCGCATCCGATGTCACGCACCGCATCGGTGCGCGCGCCGCCGACGGACCCCTTGACCAGGTTTCGGAGGGCGCGCGTCGTTCCTAGACCAGGTTCGCTACCGGCACGTTTCCCCTTGTCAGCCCCGGTCCTGGCCGCCGATCAGGTCGCGGCCAAGGGGGTGTGTGATATGGGAGCCCGCCCGTGGCGCGTGCCCGGTGCGGTGCGGCGGGACCGATGGCGCGCACCAATGTGCGGAGGTGCGCGCGGCGCGGCGCGGTGCACCGTCCGGCGATAGTGCGCACCCGATGCGCGCGGTGCGCACCACCGTCATCGGGTGGTGCGCACTACGCGGAGGTGTGGCGCACCGGGTGCGCACCAGCCGGTGCGGGGTGCGCATCGAGGGCCTGGCCCACGCCGACGGCCTCCAGCTGCCGCAGGACATCGGCGACGTCCTCGTGGTCCTCGGTGAAGAACTGCACGACGAAGTCGATGACCGCGCGAGCGACACCCTCCGCCGTGTCCGGCCCGGCCTGCGCCCAGATGCGCAGGGAGGACACGAAGACGCGTCCGAGGGCCTCCAAGGCGAAGGAGTCGTCGACCGGCTCCGGGTCGATGCCGTGCATTGCGCGGATCGCCGTGACCGGGACGACGATCCGCGTCGCGACGTCGACGAGCAGTTCGGGCATCTGCGGTTCGGCGCCGGCGAACTCGCGGGCGGCTTCGACGTCGTCGGCCTGGACGGCCCGGAGGTAGTTGAAGGCGCTGATGGCCGCGTGCGGGGTCATCGGGGCGAGCGGCATGGTGGTGGTCTCGGGCATGGGGGGCTCCTCATGTACGGGCCGTCTCGCTGATCGCGACGGCCTCAAGACGCGACGGTTGACGGGGCGGCGGGGTGCCGCGCCGCGATGAGCGCTACGCGGCTGTGTTGCCCACCGGGTAGGCCGCAGTCGATGCGGCCCGCGCGTCCAGGAGCAGCTGGCCCCTCGCGCACGACTCGTAGGTGTTCAGGGCGTCGGCGATGTCGTCGTGCTCTTCGCAGAGGATCGCCGTGACGAAGTCGATGATCGTCTGGGCGATGCCCTGCGCGGCGTCCGGTCCGGCCTGCTGCCAGATGCGCAGGGCGCTCAGGAAGACGTTCCCGAGGGTCTCCAGGGTGAAGGAGTCCCATGTCGGCGCGTCGTCGTCCGGGCCGGGCAGAGCGGTGCCCGCGACGACGATCCCTTCGGCGATGCCTGCGAGGAACGCGGACATCTGCGGTTCGGCGGTGACGAGCTTGGCGGCCGTCTGGGCGTCGCCGGCCTGGACCGCCCGGAGGTAGCTGAAGGCACTCGCCACTGTGTCCTTGGTCAGCGGGATGAACGGTGCATCGGCGGGGGTTTGGGGCATGGGGAACTCCTCACGGACGGGCCGCCTCGCTGATCGCGGCAGCCTCAAGATCGAGTCTCGGAGCGTTGCCCTGTGGACAGAGTCCGGCGCCGACGGGGGAGAGATCTCCGCCCGCCGTTGCGGTCGCTGCTCAATCGTTGGCGATACGCCGCAAGGCACTGGCCAACTACGTCGCAACGCCAGTCCGCGACGATCACGGCTCGGTAACGGCGCCAGGTGGAGTGTCACACCGTCGGCTTTCGCCACACCTCTAGCAAGTGACGGCGGGATTCTGTCCGGAGTCCCGCGCCACTGCGTGAGGAGCCTCGTCATGACGTACACCAGCAGCGCCCGGCAGCCCGAACCCGAGCCGTGCTCAACTTGGACAAGGGGTGCTGAGCGGCCTCCGGGCGGCCCGGAATCCAGTGCCGCGTCCAGTGCCGCGAACGATTCCAACGTCGTTCCCATCACCGCAGCTCACACCGCCCGCCAGGGTGCCTCCCGGCATGCCGACACCTCTCTCCCTTCCCCTGAGACGTCGGCGAAGGGGAAGAAGTCCACTCCCACGGCCGGGAAGGTGCGGGCCGATGCGCTGCGGTTGCTGGGGTGCGTGCGGATAGCGACGGTGCAGCAGATGGCTCAGGTGATCACGAAGGAGGAGTCGGACGGCCGGTCGTACGTGCGCAGGGCGATGGTGGAACTGGCGGAGCTCGGACTGGCGGAGACGAACGGCAAGGTGGGCAAGCACCAGATCTGGAACCTGACGGTGGCGGGGCAGAAGGCTCTGGCCGAAGGCAATGAGCTGCCGCTGCGCCCGAAGGCCGGCACCGGAGCGAAGGCCGTTCGAGCCCGGCTCGGTCCGCACGGTGTCGCGGTGACGGAGATGATCCTCGCCTACACCGACACGGTCCTGTCCGGCGACCGCGAGTGCCTGACCGACTGGCAGGTGGAGGTGAACCACGCCATCAGGGAGACCGGCCTGAGCTTCAACACCGACGCTGTCCTCGCCGTGCCGACCAAGACCAGCGAGGTGCGCCTCTTCGAGCTCGACAACGGCACCATGTCCCAGGCCCGGCTCGCCAAGGAGGTCTGGGACTACGAGCGCTACGCCGGACACCGCGTCTGGGAAGGAGCGCGCGGCACCAACGGCCGCACGTTCCCGTTCTGGCAGCGCCACCGCTATACCCGCTCCGAGTGCTTCCCTCGGCTGCACGTCGTCCTGGCGGGCATGGAGGAGCACCTGCTCGACAACCGCCGTCAGGCGCTCACCGCCGACGTGAAGGGCATCACCGTCGCGGTGTGGGTGAACACCCTGCCCCGGCTGCAGCGCGGCGAGCCCTGGTACGAGATCGGTGTCGACGATCCGGACCGGCGCCGCGAGCGCTATCCCGAGCCCGCCGGCCGCTGACGCCGCAGGTGACGCCGGGAGCGCCCCTGCGGCGAAGGGGGCTGCCCGGCGTCCGGCCCGGCGGGCGGAACGGGCACCGAAGTCCCCGTGCCACCGCGCGGGACGACCGGGCTCCAGGCACGCACTGCGCCCCGGCCCCGGCGTACCAAGGAGACGTCGGCGCAACCACCAGCTGAGGAGACCCGTGAGTATCAGGCGCAGCAGGCAGGACAAGCACCAGGACATCGCGGCCGCGGCTGCCTGGCAGTACGGCCCAGGCGCCTACATGTGGAACGCGCTGGCCCGGCTGCGCAGTACGCACCGCGATCCTGTCGTCGGTCTCGAGCCGTTCGTCCCGCCGGCGGGCGTCCTGTCCTTCGTCCAGGCACCGGACATCGTCCTCGCGTCGCGGATACAGCTGACCGGGACGCAGACCACCAGCGACCTGCACGACATGATCTCCACCGCCACGCGCGGCATCAGCTGGGACGCCCGGACCCTCGGCCCCGACGTCGCCCTGGACATCATGGTGGGCAGGCGCCACGACCTCGCCCTGCACAAGGACCACCTGACCGGCCTCACCCGGCTCCTGCTGGACGCCGCCGACACCATCGGCACGCCGGGAACTGTCCGCTCGGGCCGCTGCTTCCACTGCGGCGGGACCGGGAACGCCCGCCCGCTGTGGGGGGCGGAGGCCGGGCACGCCTGAGCGACACAGCCGACCGCAGACCTCGCCCGTTCGAGGGAAACGGCGGCTTGTGGCTTCGGCCGGTGCGGCTACGCCGGTTAGCATCCTGCCCGGCTAGTGCGTACTGCCGATCACCGCCCGCTTCCGGAGCCACGCCGCCGGACGCGGGGGTCAAGGTCCTGCGGGGCCCGCTCCTTCCCGTTCTGCGTTCCGTCGTGTCCACGGCAGTCGTACGAGCCGGTGTCGGGGGCGTGGCCCGGACCGGCCAAGGAGTACGTCATGCCGAAGAACCAGTCCACCGCCGCGCAGTCCGCACGCAGGGCGAGCCGGAGCGGGGCCAAGTACACCAAGGCCCTGCGCCGCGCGGGGGCCGGCGATGCGCCGCACGCACCTCATGTCCTGCGGTTCCTGGCGGAGCGCTCGGGCAACCTGTACTACCTGGTCGGCGGGATCGCGGCGGCCTGGGCGTACAACGGACAGCGGGTGCTGCTCCTCGAGGAAGCCGAGGACTACTGGCGCTTGAGCATGAGCGGCGCGCGTCGCAGCCGGGGCCGCCGCAAGAAGGAGATCGAGCCGGCCACCCCGCCGGAGCCGACGACCAGCACGCTGTGGGCCTCGCCGGACGGCCCCGGCCTCCTGACCCGCCACACCTGCATGTGGCAGGTCCGCCACTCCGCACAGGAGAGTGACCGCGGCTTGCCCCGCACCGACCGCAGCCCGCTCGCGGCGGCGGTGGCCGATGCCATCGACGCCTACGACGTGGTCGTCCTCGTGCCGAAGTACTGGTCCTACCCCGACCGGGAGATCGCGACGGCGCACGTCGTTCTCGGTGAGATCGACATCTTCCCGGACACCGACTGCAGGACCGTGCTCCCTGGCCCCGGAGGTGAAGAGAAGGGCGTCCCGCTGAGCCCCGAGCAGAGCGCGGCGGTTCTGCGCGAGCGCTGTCTGGGCTTCCTCTTCGGATCCCCGCACCTCCCCATCGCCCTGGACGGGGTGATCTGGCAGTCGAACTGGGAGTTGCCCGTCGACGCGGACTACCTGGCGGGCGTCGACCGGGACATGAACCGCGCTGGACTGCGCCCCTTGGGCTGGTCGCTCGCCGGGCGTCGGCCCCTCCCGCACAAGCAGCTGCCCGAACCCGACCAACTGCAGGACCCCAACTTCGTCCTCCGGTACCAGTCCATCGCGGGGCGCCTGCGTATGGCGCTGGACGCCCGTCCCGTCGGCAGGAACTGACCCGGGAGGGCTGGCCCGCGCCGCGACGCGTGGGTCAGCCCTCCGAGGTTCTCCGGCCACATCCGCCCAGGCGCCAACGAGCACGCGACGGGTCAACGGCGGCGCCCGACTGTGCCGCGGACGAGGACATAGGGAGTCACGCAGAAGGCACCGATGTTGCAGGCGACGAGCATGGTGAGGAACAGCCAGTAGGTGAAGCCGTGGCCGTCGGAAGCGGCGGCGAGGGACCCGTAGGTGAGGCTGATGAAGATGCCGGTGATGGCGAGCCCGGCAGCCCAGCCCAGCGCGCTCATGCCGAAGCCGAGACCGATGAAGGACCAGAACAGGGCGGGACCGGCAAGGACGGCGATGGCCAGGAACAGCGGCGCGGTGATGTCCCGGTCGCCGATGAAGTCCATGAGCTGAGGGACGGAGATGAAGGTCCATAAGCCGGTGAAGGCGAGACCGATGACGAGGGCGACGATCGTGATCACACGGTTGGCGCGGCTGGCGGAGGCGGCGTTCGCGGCGTCGGTCATGAGGCAGTGGACTCCTTCGACTACAGCGGGCGAGGTGATCGGATCCATCCCGGTATAGCCGACGCCGACCACAAGGGGGCGTGCTTCCACGCAAGGCGTCTGGGACCCGACCATGAAGCCGACCACGCTGGTCCGCACCCAATCTGCTGCGCCTGGGGCGGGCGTGTCCGAAGTGACAGGACGTGCCACGCACAGCGGTCCCTCGACGTGTGGTCACGGGTTCAGGCAGCCAGGACATCCCACAAGTCGCGTACGGCGCGCTCGTGGTGGTGCTGGGCGGGGATCGCCTCGTACAGGTCCAGGGCGCGGCGGCGGACCAGGCCGGTGCGGTAGTCCGGGGGCAGTCCGGTCAGGGCGGCGACCGTACGGCGGCATGCCTGCTCGGTGTCGCCGTCGTGGTGGGACCACGCCGCCGCGTCGATGTTCAGCAGGGTGCGCGTCATGGTGCTGGTCGGCGCGGACAGCTCCAGGGCGCGCTCCTGGCTGACGTGGGCGAGGCGGGTGTCCCCGAGCGTGGTGAACGCGTGGCTGAGGTGGACGTGGTGCTTCTGCTCGCCGTACGTCAGCCACGTGTCCGACCGCTCGGACTCAGGGAGCTGGTCCATGAGGGCGTCGGCGGCCTCGAGCGCGGCGCGGGCCTGCTCGCTCTGGTGGTTGAGGGCGTAGGCCCGGGCGGCGACCGCGGCCGCCAGCGTCGCCGCGGCGGTCGGCCGGTGCCCGGCAACGTGACGGGCCCGTTCGGCGAGGTCGGCTGCCGCCTTCGGGGCGCCGTAGTTGAGCGGAACCATCGCCTCGCGGGCGAGGACCCAGGCGTGCAGCTGGTCGTCGCCGGATTCGGCGGCGGCCCGGGCGGCGGTGGCGAACCAGGCGCGGGACTCCCGGCGGCTGCCCAGGTCGTGTAAGACGATCGCGGTCATCCCGGCCATCTGCCCGGCCGTACGGCACAGCCGCGCCCGTACCGGGGCGGACTGCGGGACGGTGAGCAGCGGGCGCAGGGTCGTGAAGTCGGTGACCAGGTCGGCCAGGACGCGGGTGGGCTGCTGTCCGTGGTAGCCGTACCCATAACTTTCGGCAGCGGCCTCCAGGTCGGCCAAATCCTGGGGCATGTCGGGGGAGAGGGTCTGGTCGACGTCGGCCCGGGCGGCGGTGAGGGCGGCGAGGGCCGGAGCGGTGAGGCCAGCGGCCAGCGCGCCGCGCAGCAGGTTGCGGCGTTTCATCGGGTCATCTCCATGCTGGGACTCCGTGCTGAGGACAGCGGTGTCCTCCCAGGGTTGCGCAGCAACCTTCAGGAGGGCACCGGGAATGCGCAGTCCGCCGGCGATGTCCTGGGAAGCCCGGCCGGCCTCGCCGCCGAAGCGACCGTGTGCGCCCAGCTGCTGCAGACCGTGGCCCGCGGCGACAACCTGACCCTCGAAGACCAACTGCGGCACTGGTCCGAGGAACTCCGCCGCCGCTGACGAATCAGCCCGCCCAGCCGATGTCACGGACCTCGATCGCGCCGGCGTGCGGCAGGTACTGGATCCAGCAGCGCCGTCCGAACGCCTCCCGGATCTCCTCCACGGAGCCCGGGTCACGGACATCGGGCCAGGCCTGCGGATCCATCCGCGCGACCTCCACAAGCGCCATCACCTCCCGCCGGGCCTGGTCGTCCGGCAGCTGCGCCATGACCTCCACCGCGAGCTCCTCCACCACCACGCCGTACCGCATCCCGCACCCCCCCCCGTGTGATCGACTCGGGCAGCAGCGTACGAAGGAACGGCCGACTGTGTTCGGGCCTGTGGATAACCCGTGTTCGTGCTCCTTCTCTTTCACCTCCACCAAAGCGGAGAGCTTTGAGAGCAGCGGCTCAAGCCAGTGCTGGGGGCCTGGTAATTGGGAACCTGCGGGCGGGGAAGTGCGCTACTTTCGTGCCGCATGGAAGACACCTCCCAGCTGCGCCAGGCCGTCCTTACCTGGCTTGAGCAGGCGCGCAACCTGTCCTATGAACCCCGGGCCATCACCGATGTAGCGCTTGCGGCGCTGCCGGAATGGGAAGCCCTGAGCAATGCGGTGGTCTGGGCGGCGTCGATATCGGATCACCGTGATCTCTACGGCAAGGTCGACGGCGACTGGCTGCCGCGGTGGTCCTCACTTCTGAGCGCATCGGGATTGGGCGACGCAACCCGTCTTGTCGCCCAGGGGGTGAAGGTGCCGGTGGAAGACGTTGCGGACAGCTTCGTCGCGTTCTGCACAGCGCCTGCGCCAGCCATGGAGAACTGGCTGCTCCTGAGTGGCGACCTCCCCGAGGGGGCACGGATCGAGCTGGGCCGCTACACACTGCAGGCCTTCACAGCCGAGGAACTCCGGCAGTTGGGCCCTATGCCCGCCCTCTACGGCCTCAAGCCGGGCGGGCTCGACCTCAAGCTCTTGGCCGGGGCACCGTTCATTCACGCCCCGGACCCTGACCGTGCCTCCGACCGCAGTGGCGGGCGCTGGTTCGACTTCACCGGCCCGCGGCCCGAAGCCCAGCACTGGAGGGCTCTGCTGCCGCTGATTCTGTGGAGCCCTGAACTTCTGCACGTGGACGCGGTGTTCGACGTCGCACGCGGTCGTGACTTCGACCTGCACCCAAACCGCGTGCCCACTACCTTCCAGATCTACGAGGACCGCCATGGGAGGCAGGAGGAGGTCGAAGTTCGCGAGTGGGGCGGCTTCTACATCACCCCGGCTGAGATCCCGCGATTGCGGGCCTTCTGCACCGCCGTGACAGCAAAGATCGATGCCGTCATGGTCGGAGCCGTCAGCAGTCGGAAGGTGCCCAAGCAGCGGGCTCGGCGCCTGGAGCGAGCTGCCCGGCACCTGCTGCAGGCCTATCAGCGCACCCGCAGCGACTACAGCGTGTGGGAGCAAGAGGCTGACGAGCTGCATCTGGACTACGTCATTGCGCTGGAGGCCCTAATGGCCAGCCCTAACGACGATCATGCTGAAGGCATCAGTGAGAGAATCCGGTCCCGCGCATCCGCCATGTTCCCCACCCCGGCCCTGCGTGACCGCGTCGAAATCAGGGTGCAGACGGCGTACCGCGCCCGCTCCAGGTACGTACACGGAGACGTGCTCAAAGACCAGGACGAGAGCGAAAAGCTGACCGACCTTCACAATCTCAGACTTCTCGTGCGGCAGATCGTCCTGCGCTGGCTCGTCCTCACTCCCAATGACCATGAAGACCTCGCACCGCGCCTGGACGCCGCGGCCGACGGCACCGACCGCGAACACACCATCGACGAGCCCTTGCGAGCTTTCTTCAGCACAACACCGCCACAGGACAGCGAGTATGAATAGTTGAGGGCAGGAAGTAGCGCATGCCTTACGGTCGGGGCGACCATGGGCCCGGCCGTGCCGCATCCAGCCCCGACCACGGCTGGTCAGTGCGGTGCATGGTGCGTTCACCCCGCCGAGTGCGGTCCAATGCATAGCAACCCTCGACGAGGTGCTGGCGGTGCTGACTGAACTGCGCAGCGATCTGGAAACCCACGCCTGGCAGCCCGATGAGTACGAGCACGACCTGGCGACAGCGATGCTTGCGGAAGGCGGGGCCAGCGCCCACGCCGTACGCGTCGGGCTGCGCGCGGCCGGCCCCGCGGTCTCCCACGGGCGGCTCGCACCGGTCGCAGCGCGGTGCGATCCTGGACTCCCCGACCCGTGCCGCGTCGCAGGACGGACGCGAACTGCGGCTCGCCCTGGACGACGTCCTGGACCTGGTCGTGCGCGCGACCGGCTCCAGATCGTGGGCACCGGATCGCAGGGCGACACCGTGACCAGCCCGCCTGCCCGCCGCTCCACCTCATAAGGCCCGGTGTTGCGCTAGGTGTTGCGGTAGAGGTTGCGCCCAAGTGTTGCGGTAGATGTTGCGGTAGATGTTGCGCGAGCCTCCACAGGGCCCCGAAGTCCGCCCAGGTCACCACGGGTGTACGAGCGTGGTCGGGGTGCTGACATCCCCGTTGCGACCCCCTTCGACCATGCCCTGGCTGGAGTTGAGGATGAGGGAGGGGCGGGATGGGCGGCGCGGACGCAGCCGGGGATCGGGGCGCGCTCTTCGTGTTGCGCGTCGGCGGGGCCTCCGCGCCCGGCCGACGTCAGCGCGGCGGTGACGTCAGGCGGGGAACGTCGGCAGGGGAGAGGTCAGGGCGCGCACGGTGCCAGCGGGTGGGATGCCGCCACCGGCCGGAGGCGTCGCGGGCGACGTCGACGCCGACTTCCACCACCAGCTCGGGTTCCACCAGCGTGACGTTCAGCTTCTCCTGACTGCCCCACCCGGCGGAGAACGACCAGCCTGTCCACGGATGACCGCGCCGCCCCGCAGCGAGCAGGCTGGCGACCGCCGCACCTGCCGCTTGGGCGAGGGTGGTGGTGCGGCTGACGTACTGTAGGCGTCCGTGGTCGTCGTACCTGCCGAGCAGCAGCGTGCGGGGAACGGCCAGAGAGCCGGTGATCGCGCCGACGATCGCCTCGGTGGTCTCGCGGACCTTGTATTTCTGCCAGCCCCTCGCCGACGGGCGGTAGGCGTCGTCCAGCCTCTTGAAGACCACTCCCTCCATCCCGACCGACGCCCAAGTCAGCCACTCGCGCACGACATCGGCCTCGGTAGTCGACGGGCACAGCGTCCAGGGCGCCGACAACCTCCGCGCGGCGAACATCGACTCCAGCGCGGCCCTGCGTCGCCGGTACGGCCACCTGGTGGTGTCCGTCCCGGACAGCCGCAGCAGATCGAACGCGACGAAGTGGGCCGGCCACTCCTGCGCCGCCCGGGCCGCACCGGCACCGCGCCGGGCAAGCCGGTTCTGCAACCGCTCGAACGCGAGGCGGCCCGCGGCATCCCATACGACCAGCTCGCCGTCCAGCGCGGTCGCATCCGGTAGTTGCACGGCCCCGGCCACGATCTCCGGAAACGAGGCCGCCATCTCGGTGCCGCGCCTGGAGCGCAGCACCACCCGGCCCGCATCGACGGAGACCAGGGCCCGGTACCCGTCCCACTTCGGCTCGCCCGCCCAGCCCGGCCGTAGCGCAGGCACGGGCACGGGGGTAGCCAGCATCGGCTCCGGCAGCGTCCACGTCACGCCCCATGCCTTCCACTCAGGCCATCGGCCGCCCGGGTGACTGGTGACCGGACCGGTCTTGGTCGGGCCCGTGGACGGGCGTGAGGGGAACCTCGACGATGCTGCCCCTTACGGCGTGCCGGGCCGGGTCGCGCAGGCCCGGCGAGCGTGCCGCTGGCCGCCTGAGTGGCGGCCCCATCCCCGCACGGCGATGGCGTGTGAGGGTTTCTTAGCCCAGTGGTGACGTTGGTGATGCGATACCGGGGCACATGAATCCGGCACGGTCCGTACGGGTGTCCGGCAGGAGGGGCCAGTGGCCGGTCATGAGGTCTATGCAGCCAGCGCATTGTCGGTGGTGGCCGCGATGCTGTTCGTGCGCTGGTGCCTGACGGGCCGAAGTGGAAGGCCGCGCACTGCTGCGGTACCCCGCTGGAGGGCGCTGAGGGAGGTCCGGCGCACGGGCTCCACCGTGGCTCAGGCTGAGCAACGCCTGCCGACGGATGCGCCATGCGCTCAGAGGGTGGTGCAGGAGGCTGAAGACCTCGTGCACGGCTACTGGCGCCGGCTCAGTCCCCTCTACCTGTCCAAGCGCGACCACCATCAGCACTGAGCCGCATCGGGCAGCGCATGGCCGGTACAGCGGAATGCGTCGTTGAGCATCCCCCGGGGCCCCGGCACGACTGCGGCGTCACGCGCTTTGCGACCGCCAGCAACGCCCCCGGATCGGAGCAGGGGGAACGATGCCGCGAACCTGATGTACACCAGACTCATGAAGACCCAAGAAGCGTTCTGCGTGCGATGTGGCAGCGCAGACACCCGAGTTACCCGCCTCGACCAGACCAGCGCGGAAGGCACCTGCTTCCGCTGCGACAAGCCCTTCCACGCCACACCGTGCCAGGGCTGCGGAGGCTTCCGCATCGACGGCTCCTTCGGCGTCTCCGGCACGCGATTCGAGAACCTCCCCGAGAGCGTGAAGTGCTGGGACTGCGGTCACCGCAACCCGCTGCGCGACCCCGGCCCGGAGTAGGCAGCCGCCGGCACGCTCATTGCCCCCGTTGGCTGTAGGTGTCGTCGTAGGGGCGCTCACCGTGGCGGTTCAGACCTTCGTCGTCCACCAGCCCGATGCCCTGCCCGAGGTGCATTCCCGGATGGCGATCGAAGAGGAGACACGGATGGACTCCCCTCTCCCCTACAGCCCAGTTGCAGGTGCCCGGTTGATGGATCTGCCGGGCACCCGGGACTCCGGCCCGCCAGGACATCCACATGTCCTGATCACACATGCCCTCATCACTGATCCCGATCTCCGCCGCGTGAGCATCCTCATGGCCTGGCTCCAGCGTGCACACCAGGGTGGAGCGCACTTCCGGGGTGAGCATCTCGTCGTAACAGGTCGCGAAGTGGTCGTTGCGCCCTCGAGGGCACCGCTCCGGAGAGTGCGGCGGGTCGATGGTCATCTCTTCCCAGAACAGGGACATGCCAGGTGTCTCCTGCACGTACGCGGTCTCACGGGGAAGGAGCCGCAGCCGCGCGGCACAGAACCTGCGGTCGGGGGCTACCTCGGTGCCTGTAGCGGCCTGCGTCGTCATACCGGGCCAACGACACGGGCCGCCGTACCGCACGCCACCGTTCGGGTGGAGGGCGGGAGCTGGTCGCGGCCGCATCGAGAATTCTTGAGACCGGGCAGCCCCATGCCCCACCCGGTCTGTCGGATCTGTAGAGCGTTGGAATGAGATCCCACCGGATAGCCTGTGGCCTCGGCCATGATGCACGGCCGAGGCCACAGGATGGTGACGACATTAACTGCCAGTGATCGTCACCTTGACGCTGACTTCGCCGTCATTGTCGCCGAGACAGCGGTCCTGGTCGTTGATGCGGAGGAAAAGCTCCCCGCTCGAGTGGGCCTCGAAGACGCCATCTTCGAGTCGGCCATCTTGTTCATGGAAGGTCACCGGGGATGGAGTTCCAGTGCTGGACGGGGAGCTTCCGACGGCGCCCACGAGTGAGCCATACGGGGCACTACCGACGAGCTTGCAACCCGGGAGGATGACGC
Organism: Streptomyces sp. NPDC006265; assembly: GCF_040613555.1. Classification (NCBI taxonomy): domain Bacteria; kingdom Bacillati; phylum Actinomycetota; class Actinomycetes; order Kitasatosporales; family Streptomycetaceae; genus Streptomyces; species Streptomyces sp. NPDC006265. The sequence continues at coordinate 3,879 of NZ_JBEXSH010000030.1, read as the reverse complement.
TTTCTGCATCGTGGTTGTAGCCCTGGGGCCCGATGCGGCCGAGGTCTGGCGCGAGGTCAGTGTCAACCGTCCAGTTCCCGGAGACGTAGGTGATCGTCGCCTTCTGCCCCTCTGTCAGGTGCAGCCCAGTGCTCTGCCAGCCGTGAGTTGAGCTGATCGTGGTGGTCGCACCAAGCCTTTCGTGCAGCTTGGTCGCTGAGTACGTGCTGGAGTAGCCGCCTGTGTACTTCGTGTGCCCGCATTCCGCATTTGCGGTAAAGGCGGGTCCGGGCTCGATCTCGTTTGCCGAGACAAGGTATGTGAACTCTCGTCTTACGGCGCAGTTGCGCATTGCGCGAGCCCACTCCTTGGGCGTGACACCGGGGGTCTTGCGCTTCGTGTTCACAGGCGCTGCGCAGACAGGGTCGACGGTCCCTGGGCTTCCCCAGCAGTACGACTGCACGCGATCTTTCAGCTCAGGCGGCACGTAGTCCTTACGGGGGCCCAGGACGTACGCCGCAATGCCGACGGCTTTCGGTCCCTCTGACTGGCCCGCTGGCCTGCGCGCTGCGTCGTGACGACTGTCGAACATCGGATCTCCGAAGAGCAGCACTTCATCGATCCGACCGTAGTACGGCTTGAGTGCTGGCTCAGCACCCTGAATCGCCGCGTACTGCAACGCGTCGCCAAGTACCCACGCTCCCTCGGAGTACCCGGCAAGGATGAAGCGCTGGTTTGGGCACTCTCTGGCTTGCGCAGCGATTTGGGCAGCGGCCGCCGCAGCACCCTCCTTCTCGGTCGTGACGATGTCTGCAGGCAGGTATTCCTTAGGCTCCGCGCCCCCCTCGGCCTGGTCGACCAGGTCCAGTACCTTGTCGTCCAGGAATGCCTTGGCGAACTTTGACGGGTTGTAATCCACCCATCCGATCGAGAGGTTGCCCGATCCACCAAGGGTCGCCGGTCCCTCTGCCTCCCGGAGAGTGTCGCGGATTTGCGGGATTGCAGCGCTCCTCAGGAAGTGCACTGACTTGTCTTTGATGTCGGGGACGCCGCCGAAGGCGAACTCTTGAAGGGTGCCGGGAACAGCGCCAGCGACCTTCGGTCCGACGACGCCGCGGACTCCGATGAGGGCCCAAGGCGTGCATTGCAGCAGGGTGTCAGTGCCGGGGATCGCCTTAGTCGCCTGGGAAGCATCGGGGGGCTCAGGCACGACCTTCGGGGCGAAGGCGCTTTGAGTGAGCACCACGGATGCTGCGATGAAGGTCGTCAGACCAGCTCTGGTCATTCGGTGCCCCAAGGGCTTGGGACGTGCTGCCCGTATTCGTGGCACGGTGCCACCCGCTCCGGGAGCGGAACGGCGAGCCGATATTCGGCGCATACCATCCTCTTTCGGTGGATTGGCTCCCCCACTAGACCGTGACGTTAGGCAGCCTCTGGCGGGCAAGGCCCCTGCTGTTACACCGGATGGGCGATTCATCAGCGCACTCCAGTGGAATTCACAGCGTGCTGTTACACGCGTTGAGCTTCGGCCCGGCCGTCAGTCGCTGGCCTGAGACACGAGAGTGGGACACGCTCCGCGTTACGCCCTTGGCTCGCTCAAATCCCCGCCCACGGCTTCAGGCCGAAGACCTTCGGCGAGTGACTGCGGCCCTGTTTTCGGCGCTATTGAGGGGCTTCTTGCGCTGGACGATTCCGCGCCGACTGCCACGGCATGAAGAAGGGGCCAGCCGCAGGAAGTCACGGCCAGCCCCTAAACGCCCGCCTCTACATCCATCCAACGCCCAACTCCCGCAGGGCGTCCAACTGTTCTTGGGTGAGCTTATCCCGCCTCGATCTTGTGTTCGAAATCCATACTCCCAGCTTCACGACCACCGGCTCTGCTTCGCCGTCGATCGCGATCTCTTCGTTGTGCCCCCTTGGCACCGGCCGGTCGGCGCCTTCCCGCTCCACCCACTGCGCGAGGGCTGCCAGGCCCCGCTGGAACGCCTGCCGAGCTTTGCTCGGGCCGTTCGCGCGAGCAGCCGCTGGGGCGGGAGACGGGGCCTCAGCCTTGATACCCAGCGCGGTCAGCCGCTCGCGCTGCTCGGTCGACAACTGCGCCCAGGTACCCGGGTTCTTCTGCCGCTGAAGCCACTTGCCCAGGTCGTCGCCGTCGAACAGCACTCCGGGTTCGATGGCCGGCAGGTGGCCGTCGGCGTCGACGAGGTCCGCGAGGACGCGGTAGTGCCGTTGCCAGTCCAGCGGCCACGGACAGTCCCAGTCCGGGTCGATCGCGGCCAGCTGCTTGGCGCGCTGTGCCGCCCGCTCCGGGTCCTTGCCCAGGCCGCCCTTCCGGCGCAGATTCGCGAGATGCTGCCCGACCGGCACCATCGCCTCGCCCTCGCCCCACACCGCGTCCTGACGCGGAGCGAGGTGCCCCATGGCCCGCCGGTAGGACCGGAGCGCGGCGAGCTTGTTCTCCCACGCCTCCTCGCCCGGCTCCCACACCATCCCCGCCTCCGGGGCGTCCAACAGGGTCTTACGCCGCTCCTCCAACTCCCCGGCCCGCAGCGCCTTCCTCTGCTGGTGGACCCAGCGGCCAAGCGGAAAGTCCTTCGTGACCCCCACTTCCACCTCGACGTCGTAGGGAACGGCGTAGAGGCCGGTGATCTCGTTCTCCTTCCGCCAGCGCAGCAGGGCCTGGTAGCCCTCCAGCCACACCAGGGACTCAGGCCGGTAGACCCGGGTGCGCAGGAACGCCGCGATGGTCGCCGCGTCGCGCGGACTGGAGAAGTGGAGCAGGGCGGCTTCGGCGGCGGCCTGCGTGTCGTCGTCCTCCTGGTCCTCGCCGTCGCTCGCGCCGCCGGCCCCGACGATCTGCCCGTCCTCGTCTCGCCGGACGTGGACCTTGCGCTTGCCGCTCGTGAGCGCCCGGGAAGCGAGCTGTTCGACCAGACGTTCGTCATGCGAACGCAGGCCCTGGAGAACCGCCACAAGGGGGCGGAACGAGGCGCTGGCGACCATGTCCTGCGGGTCCTCGCCGGGCTCCAGGAACACCGGCACGATGATCCTGGCGACCTTGGTGGAGCCGTCCTTGTTGAGCCTCAGCGCGCGGCCGATGTTCTGCACGATCTCCACCTGGGAGCCGCGGGTGTCGGCGAAGCAGACGGCCTCGACTCCCCGTTCGCCGGTGATGTCGACGCCTTCCCCGAGCACGCGAACGCTGGCGAGGAAGGCGCGGTGGACCCGGCGGCCGGCCGCGTCGATGCCGCCTGCGAACTGCCGCAGCACCTCGCGCCGTTCGGACACGAGGTGGTCGCCGCACAGCCACGCCGACCAGACCCGGTCCGGGGGTACGTGGCGGCCGGCCTCGAGTTCGTAGAACTCCGCGTCGATCGAGGACTTCGGCAGCTTGTCCGCAGCGGCCAGGTCCTCATCCGAGGCGTCGTTCATATACAGCTCCGCGGCCGTCTCGGGCATCTTCTCTGCGAACGCGGCGGCTTCCTCGACCTTCTGGTGGAACGTCATGACCGTACGCAGGTTGTACGCGGCAGCGTGCTCCAGGAGAGCGGTCTGCAGGAGCGCCAGGCGCCGGCCCCGCCGCGCCTCCTCCGACTCCCCGAGAACGGGCGAGGGGTCGCGGATCTCCAGGACGTCGATCTCGAAGCCGGCGAGGATTTCGCGCTCGATCGCCTCGCTCAGGCCAAGCTCTGCGAGCCATGCGCCGTAGGTGCCCTCCGGGTCGTCGGCCATGGTCGCGATCTCCGCCTCCTGGCCGTCCGCGCCCTTCTGCGGCCGGGCCGCGGCGAGGATGCGCGGGGTGGCGGTGTGAGCGGGCGCGGTGGTGGCATTGGGTGGGTGTCAGCGGGAGGGGGTGCTGGGTGCCTGGTTATGGGGGTAGTTGCGGGCAGGTCCGCTGTC
>NZ_JBEXSH010000029.1:0-23593 GCF_040613555.1 Streptomyces sp. NPDC006265 | reverse complement strand
TGTTCGTTGCCGCCGCGCTCGGTGCGGTAGTAGGTGATGGCCTGAGTGGTGTCGATGTCGGTCAGGCCCGCTGCCGCGGCGTCCTCGAGGGTGTCCCGCGTAGCCGTCGCCGTTGGTGTCGGCGGCCGAGGTCGCGTAGCCGAAGTTGTCGTCGGCCTCGGGGCTGCCGGAGACGCCGGAGGTGGCCTGGGTGAGGGTGATCGATGTGCCCGGGCCCGACGACGTGCCGCGCCAGATCGTGACCGCGCCCTTGCCGTTGTCCTTGTCGGGCACGCCGAGGGCGATGTCGCCGTAGCCGTTCTTGTCGAAGTCGCCGATGACGGGGCTCGGGTAGAGGCCCTGCTGCCGGTCGCTGAGCGTCCTGGAGGTGCCCGAGGCGAGGCCGGAGGAGGTGCCCTTGAGGTACCAGGCACGCTCGCGGATCTGGCTGCCGTTGATCTCCGTGCCGATCACGACCAGGTCGGTCTTGCCGTCGCCGTCGACCTTTCCGGAGGCGAGGGCGGAGGAGTACCAGCCGCCGGACCCCTTGTCGATCTTGCTGACCTTGCCGGTGGTGCCCGACTTGGTGAAGGGGCCGCGGTACAGCCACGCCTCCTCGCCGCCGATCACGGCCAGGTCGGGGGAGCCGTCGCCGGTGAAGTCGCCGGTCGCCAGGTCGCGGCCGAAGTGGCCGCCCGCGCCGCCGACCGGGGAGATGTTGGTGCCGCCGGACAGGCCGGACTTCGAGCCCCACAGGACGGTGACCGTGCCCCGGTGGTCGGCGCTGCCCACGTGCTCGGTGGGGTTGCCGACGACGAGGTCCGCGTAGCCGTCCTTGTTGAGGTCGGCGCTCGCGAGAGACGCGCCGAACTGGTCGTCCTCCTCGCCGGCGCCGGGCACGCCCGCGCTGTCCTGGTGGAGGTACTTGGGGTGGGCGGTGTCGAGGCCGGTGGTGGTGCCGTATACGACGGTGATCGTGCCGCCCTCGCGGTCGACGTCGTTGTAACCGCCGTAGGCGAGGTCGCGGCGGCCGTCGCCGTTGAAGTCGTCGTAGTGCTTGGCCACCGCCGCGGCGGCGGGGCCGGTGAGGAACACGGGGGTCACGCCGGTCGCCAGCAGGGCGGCGACCAGGGCGGTCGTGGTGGATCTGCGCATGGGGATCTCCTGGTTCGTCAGCCGATGAGGCCGGCGCCGAACGCGCCGTAGGAGCGGATCTGGCCGAGGCTGCCGGGGCCGAAGGTGCGGGCGCCGTCGGTGACGGGGCCGGTGGCCGAGCCGCGCAGGGCCGTGATCGCGCCGATGCCCTCGTCCTCGAAACCGGCCGTGGCGGTGAACTCGGCGTGACCGTCCTTCGTGACGTCGGCCAGCAGGACGTCGGAGCCGAAGTAGTCGAGGGCCTCGGCTGAGCCCGGGACGCCTGCGGTGTTCTGGGTGAAGGTGCGGGCGCCGGTGCGCGAGACGCCGGAGGCGGAGCCGTTCATGAGGATCGTGGCGCCGGTGTCCTCGATGGTGCCGACGTCCTCGAAGACGACGCCGATGGCGAGGTCGCCGTAACCGTCACCGTTGGTGTCGCCGATGGAGACGGCGCTGCCGAAGCCGTCGTTCGCCTCGTCGGCGCCCGGGACGCCCTCGGAGTCCTGGGTGAGCTCGGCCATGGGCGCGTCGCCGTTGACCGGGCCGCCCTCCGAGCCGCGGATGACGACGACCCGGCCGCCGAGACTGCCGCTGTGGTCGACCTCCTCGGTGAAGACGTTGCCGAGGGCGATCTCGTCGTAGCCGTCGCCGTCGATGTCACCGAGGGCGAGGGAGGTGCCGCCGTTCAGGGGCCGGGGGAGCGAGGTGTCCAGGCCGGTGGCGGTGCCGAGGTAGGCGGCGCCCTTGGACCAGCTGCCCGACTCGCCCGAGTCGAGGTGGACACGGTAGGTGAGGGCCAGGTCGGACCTGCCGTCGTCGTTGGTGTCGCCCGCCGCCATGGCGTCGACGCTGTACGACGCCTCGGGCAGGGCGACCCGCTTGACGGCGCCGGTGGTGCCGATGGTGGTGAAGGGGCCGCGGAGGACGTACGGGTCCGCGTAGGCGCTCGCGGCCAGGTCCGCCTTGCCGTCGCCGTCGAAGTCGCCGGCGGTCAGCAGGTTGCCCCAGTGGTCGTGCGCGGAGACCGCCGGGTCCTTCACGGTGGTGCCGTTCTTCAGGCCACTCGCCGAGCCCCACAGGACGGTGACGGAGCCGCCGTCGACGTCGTCGCCGACATCCTCGCCGGGAGAGCCGACCGCGAGGTCGGTGTAGCCGTCGCCGTTGAGGTCGGCCGGGGCGATCGCCTCACCGAAGGTGTCCTCGGCCTCGGCGGCGCCGGGCACACCGGCGGTGTTCTGGCTGATCACGGTGTTCTTGGCCGGGTCGAGGCCGGTGGCGCCGCCGTAGACCACGGCGACGTAGCCGGCCATGCCCTGGCCGTCCACCTTGGCGTAGGGGGCGGCGAAGGCCACGTCGCCGTAGCCGTCGCCGTTGAAGTCGTAGGGGGCGGCGGCCGGCACGGCGTGCGCGGCCGGGGCGGAGAGGGCGAGGGCGAGCGGGGTCAGGGCCGCGGCGAGGACCGCGGCGGTGATGCGGGTGCCCATGGGAGTACGTGCCTCACAGGAGAGTCGGCGGGACGTCACTGGGCCACGCTCGAGCCGAGGTCGACGCGGCCCTTGAGGGAGACGGCGGTGGACGTGATGCCCTGCGCACCGCTCGTGGTCAGGCCGGAGGCGGAACCGCGCAGGGTCCACAGGCCGCCGGTGGAGTTCTCGCCCTGGACGCCGACGACCAGGTCCGCCTTGCCGTCCTTGGTGACGTCGGTCAGGCCGACCGCGGAACCGAAACGGTCCGAGGACTCGGCGGAGCCGGGCACCCCGGCGGTGTTCTGGGTGTACGACTTCACGCCGCTGCCGGTCTTCAGGCCGGAGGCGGAGCCGAACAGCACGGTCACCGAGCCCGCGTCCTTCACCGAGCCGATGTCCTCGCCCGGGGCGGAGACCACGACGTCGGCGTAGCCGTCGCCGTTGATGTCGCCGGTGCTCACCGCGCTGCCGAAGCCGTCCTCGGCCTCGCCCGCGCCGGGCACGCCCGCAGTGTCCTGGTGGACGACGGTCGGCTGCTGCGCCGGGTCGGGGCCGTTCGGTCCGCCGTACCAGACGGTGACCTGGCCGCCCTTGTGGCCGCCGGGCTTGAGGCCGTACGGGTCCGTGGGGTCGCCGAGGACGAGGTCGCCGTAGCCGTCGCGGTTGATGTCGCCGATGGAACCGGGGTAACCGTCTGCGTTCGGCAGATCGGCCATCTTGTACGTCGTGCCGGTCCAGCGGAAGTAGTCGATCTCGCCGCCGGTGTCGCCGTCCACGTTGAAGGGGTAGACGCGCTCGGCCGCGCCGTCGCCGCTGAGGTCGCCCGCGATCACCTCGAACGTGGTGCCGACCTCGCCGACGCGGAGGTTGTTCAGCGGGCCGCCGGTGCGGGTGAAGGGGCCGTTGTAGATGCGGGTGTGGCTCTGGCCGGTGAGCGTGACGTCGCTGTCGCCGTCGCCGTCGAAGTCGCCGGTGGCGATGCCCCGGGAGAAGTTGCCGTACTCGGCGAGCGTCGACGGCTGCGGCAGGCCCTTGCCGCCGGCCAGGCCGGACTTGCTGCCCCACAGGACGGTGCCGGAGCCGACGCCGTCCCGGTCGCCGATGCTCTCGTTTGAGGCGCCGACGACGAGGTCGGAGTAGCCGTCCCGGTCCAGGTCACCGCTGGCCAGGGCGGAACCGAACAGGTCGCCCGACTCGGCGGTACCGGGCACGCCCGCGGAGTTCTGGGTGATGACGGCCCGGCGGGCGGCCGAGACACCGGACGCCGAGCCGTACAGCACGACGACGGCACCGGCGCAGGAGGCCGAGCCGACGTCGGCGCACGGGGCGCCGGCCGCGACGTCCCGGTATCCGTCGCCGTTGAAGTCCCCGGCGAGACCGGAGGGGGCGGCGGTGGCGGGGGAGACCAGGGCGGTGGTGAGCAGGCCGGTGGTGAGCGTGGCGGCCAGCAGGAGGGTGCGCTTGCGCAAGGTGGGACTCCGGGTGGGAAGGGGCCGGGCCGGACCTGGAGGGCCGCCCCCGGGGGTGCAGGTTGCTGGGGTGGTGCGGGTGCTCCGCTTGGCGGGCGGCGGCTGGGGTGGTGCGGGGTGCTCCGCCCCGGGGGGCTTCGTCGGCGTGGGACACCCGGCCGGCGTGGGACGGCTCCGCCGGTGCGGGATGGCTCCGCCGAGGCCGGATGGCTCCTCCGGTGTGGGATGGCCCGCTGATCCGGATGGCTCCGCCGGTCCGGGGCGGCCCGCCGGTGCGGGACGGGCCCGCTGGTGCGGGACCCGCTCCGCCGAGGGCGGATGGTTCCGCCGGTGCGGGGCGGGCCCGCTCGTGCGGGACCCGTTCCGTCGCCGTGAGGGTCGCCCCGGTCGGTGCCGGATGGCTCAGTCGGCGAAGTTCGCGCCGAAGTTCGGGTAGCCCGTCGTCGAGACGCCCGAGTCACTGGGGGAGACGGTGCGCGAACCCGTGGCGGTGATCTTCGTGCCGTTGGACGGCAGGTAGAGGACCGCGCCGTTGCCGTCGTTCTCGTACGAGCCGGCCAGTACGTCGGCGCGGCCGTCGCCGGTGACGTCCTCGAGCTTCACGTCGGCGCCGAGGAAGTCGTCCTTCTCGTCCGAGCCGGGGACGCCCGCGGTGCTCTGCGCGAACGACTGGGTGCCGGAGGAGGTGTTGATGCCGGAGGCCGAGCCGTACAGCACGACGAGCTGGCCGGCGTCGGTGACGGAGCCGATGTCCTCGCCCGCGACGCCGTTGACGAGGTCCTGGAAGCCGTCGCCGTTGACGAGGTCCTGGAAGCCGTCGCCGTTGACGTCTCCGATGCCGGTGATGACACCGGACTTCAGCGGCTGGGCGCCGGCGGCGGACAGGCCGGAACTCGTCCCCGGCAGCAGGTAGTTGGTGTTCCAGTAGTGGCCGGTGGCGGTCTCGAAGCCGTCGGCGACCAGGTCCGTGCGGTGGTCGCCGTTGACGTCGCCCGCGGTGATGTTGAGCGGGCCCGAGCCGTCGCCCGACGCCTGGACGGGGGCCTTGACGCCGTAGCGGCCCTTGATCGCCGTGCCGGAGCCGCTGATGCCGCCCTTGAGCACGTAGAGGGTGTTGGAGGTGTTGCCGACGGCCAGGTCCGCCTTGCCGTCGCCGTCGAAGTCGCCGGCGGCGAGGTTCCGGCCCCAGCGGTCGTGCTTGGTGGGGGCCGCGTCGGCGATCGAGTCGCCCTTGCCGGTGATGCCCTGGGCCGAGCCCCACAGGACCGCGACGGTGCCGCCGTCCTTGTCGCTGCCGACGTCTTCCATCGGGGAGGAGACGGCGAGGTCGTCGTAGCCGTCGCCGTTGAAGTCGGCGTAGGCGCTGTCGGCGCCGAACACGTCGCCGGCCTCGGCGGTGCCCGGGTTGCCGGTGGTGTTCTGGCTGATCGCGGACCGCTTCGCGGAGGACACTCCGGTCTTCGTGCCGTACAGCACGACGAGCTGACCGGCGTCCTTCTTGCCGCTCACGAACGCGCCGGAGGCGGAGAACGCCACGTCGCCGATGCCGTCGCCGTTGAAGTCCGCCCGCGCGGCGTGCGTGCCGTCCGCGGCCGTCGCCGTGCCGGCCGTGGCCGACAGCAGCGTGCCGGTCAGCGCGGCCGCGGCGCCGGTGGCCAGGGCGAGCCGCGCGCGGCGGCGCCGGGACGGGTGAGCGGGTACGGGCCGGCGCCCGAAGGGGCGCTCGTGCTGCTGCATGCGGGGTCTCCTGCTGCATGCGGGGGATGTCTGGCGGACATCCACAGTCGATGGAGGGCCAAACTGTCCGTGTTCGCCGGGAGTTGTCCGGGCGTTCACGGGCGTTCGGCGATCAAGAGACCCGTGGCGGGACGTAAGGGTTGTACGTGAGTTCGGTTAATTTCCGGGGCTGATGGGAGCGGGCGGTGATGCGGGGCGGCGGTGCGTGCCGTCCCGCGGATGCACGGGCAGACATCGGCAGGCACAGGCACGCGTCGGCAGCCGTAGCGCAGCTCGAGGGGCGGACCGTGGGCAGACCGTCGGAGCCCCGGAACTCACTCACCGCACGCGACGGTGTCCGGCGGGGCGAGGCCCCGCCGGACACGGATGCTCCCCGATCAGAACAGGTGGGGTGCCAGACCGGCGGTCGCGCCCCCGATGACGGGCACGAGCAGGACCGGCCAGCCGCGTGCGCTGCGCAGCGGCGACTCCTCCTGGCGGATGATCAGCGCCAGGGCCATGCCGGCCATGGCGGGGAGGGCGATCCCCAGGATGGCGAGCACGAGCAGGTTGGGTACCTCGTGGCGGGTGACGGCCCACCCCGCGCCGAGGCTGAGCGACGCGGCGGTGATCAGCTCCCCGGTCGGCTGGATGAGGCCGAGGCGGGGACGATCGGCCCCGGCGACCATCGCCCGGGTGCGGACGACCGCGAGCATCCAGATGATGCCCGCGACGACCAGCAGGGTCTCGCAAGCGAAGACGATGTTCGCTGCCAGCATGTCGATGCCTCCGATCACTGCTAGTGGCAGGCTGCCTTGACGCCTTCGAGCCCCAGAAGCTGGGCGCCGACCCACTGGAGGTCGTTGGCGAGCGTGTGTCCCTTGCCCTTGCGGATGGCCTTGATCGCGCTCACGATCCGCTTGACCCCGACGCGCTTGGCCACCCTCACGATCTTCACCATCTTCGTGGCGGGCAGGAGGTTGGTGCCGATGGCGACCGCGACGGCGCCCATGCAGCCGAAGCTGGGCCAGCCGAAGCCGACCAGTGGCTGCCCCGGCTTCCGGTTCTGCTGCTTGAGGTAGGCGGCGGTCGCCTCGTCCCCCTGTGCCAGCACGTCCTCGGGCACGGACAGCATCGAGTTGAGCAGGGCCTCCCACTGGGCGTCATCGGCGTCGTCGTCGGAGTCGGCGACGGCGGAGTCGGCGACGGCGGAGGCCGGTGCGGTGATGCCGGTGGATGCCGGAGCGGTGGTGCGCGGGGTGGCCTCGGCCGCCTGCGCACCGGTGCTCGCGGTGAAGATCGCGCCCGCGGTGAGGGCGGACACGAACATGGCGGTGCCGCGCGTGAAGAGGGCCCGGTCGGTCGTTCTGGTGAACATCTGTCCCCGTGTGTTTCTCGTGGTGCTGCGCGCACGCGCAACTGCCCGCCCTGGCAAGGCGGGAGAGACGCGCGTGCGTCTGTGGTCGAGATCAACAGAAGCAGACCAAGATCGGGCGGGCTGTGACGGAAGCCATGATTCCGGGCCTCTCTGCCCGACATTTGTGCGGATGTCACGCCCTGATGACCATCCGAACCCAGGCGCGGCACCGATGGAACCTTCAAAAGGAAACTAGCGCTGCTACGGGGTGAGCGCCATGTGGTTGAGCGCGAGATCAAACCGCCTCAAGCGCCGGGCCGTGGCCTCGAGATGCGACAAGCCTGCCATCCGCTACGAAGTCAGGTGCTGGTCGCAATCCTCAACGAGTGGCTGTGACAAGCCTCCACAGGATTGCCCGACGTACACTCCATCCGCGATGAAGCGACATGTTCATTTCACCGAGCAGGCGGGACGATTCCGCGACTGCATCCCAGCCGACGATCGAAAGACACTGCTGCGGGTCGTCGACCGGATCGCCGACGACCCACAAGGCCCAGACACCCACCTTGCCTATATGGACGATGACGCGACCCGCTCCACCTGGGCCGAGGGCCTCATGGTGCACTACCTCGTGACCCCATCCGACGTGGTCATTGTCGAGGTCGACATTTATGACGCCGGCAGAGGCTTCAACATCGTGTGAACAGCGGTTGCCGTCAACACACCCTTCTGTGCAGGTACTGTCCGGACCCTCCGTGAGGTTCGCGCCCGACAGCCCGTCCAGCGCTGTCCAGGTATCTCCTCCTTGGCACCCAGCAGAAATAGCCGGCGATCTTCCGTACGGGGCAAGGCGGGCATCGAGGGACGGCACAGCGGCCCCGCTCGACCGCCCCAGCCGATCCACGTCCAAAACTCGCGCGCTGTGGTCAAAGGCGTGCGGTAGAAGGCTGTCGAGACGATGTCGCGGTTGACCGACAGGGCCTCGTCGACGCGCTTGTCAGCGACACCGGGTCAGGACCTGAGCGCCTGGCCCGGTGCGTCCGCCTCGCACGGTGACCACTGGCCGGCCGACACCGCCGACGATGCCTATGCGGACGGCGTCCGGTACGGAAAACGCTCGTGGTGCTTGTAGCCCAGCACCAGGGCAGCCGCGGCCCAGACGATCACGACATGGAGATCGGCCTCGTCGCCGAGGCACTGGCTCTTGTCGCGGCACTCCTTGCTCAGCTCCACAATCCCCTCGCCGACGGCCCCGTTGACTGCGAGCTGGACCAGCCAAGAGACGCCGCTGGCCACTTGCAGCCCGGCGACCGCGCCGAACGCCCAGGCGCCGCTGCGGGCGTCGAACGGCGTCTCCGCGGGCAGCGGCCGGTAGTAGGCCAGCAGGATGAGCGCGCAGACGAGCCCCACGACCCCGTTCAGCAGGTCGTACTCACCGTCGTCCATGACCAGGACGAAGACAGTGGTGAAGGTGGTGGCGGTGAGAGCCCCCCTGGTCGACGCCCCGCATGGTCGCTGTCACAGAGCAAGACGGTAGGGCTTCGGAGACGAACTCGCCCCTTCAACAACGTGATTGGCCCTGATCGTGTGGCGTGGTGCGGCGATTGCTACTCCGGCACGAACTCGTACAGCACCTCGTGGAGGTGTCCCGCCTTCACCCTCGAGGTGGCTTCGATCGGACGTCCGTCGGCCGCGTGGACCACCCGCAGCGTGCACAGCACGGGCAGACTGCCGGGCAGGCGTAGGACCTCGAACTGCTCCTGCGTGGGCACTCGGGCCGATACACGGTCCACACAGTGATGGGGTGCGTGGCCCAGGTGACCGAGCAGGGTGGACGTTCCGCCCTTGATGCGGCGGTGGTCCGTCAGTGGTGTGCCGTCGGCGATGTTCAGCGGGTAGTAGGAATTCACGAGTTCAGCCGGTTCGTCGTCGATGAGTACGAGCTGGCTGCGGAGTACCGCCACGCCGTCCTCCGGGAGAGTGAGGGCGCTGCGGATGTCCGCGGGTGGGACTGTCTTCCTCACGTCGAGGAGCGTGATGCGGGCGTCCGTGCCGTGCTTGGCCGCCTCGGTGAGCCAGGGGTAGGACTGCTCGGCTGCGGCCGGGGTGAGGGACACCGCAGGGCGTATCGTGCGCCGGTGGTGTTCGCGGACGGTCACCCCCGCTCCTGCTCGTCCGACCACCAGGCGCTCGTCCTTGAGGAGTTGGAGCGCCTTCCGGATCGTGGAGTTCGAGGCGTCGAAGCGGGTGCGGAGTTATGCGGTGGAGGGCAGGTTCGCGCCCGACGGCAACTCGCCGCTCATGATGTCGTCGCGCAGGTCGGCCGCGATCCGTTCGTGCAGCGAGCGGAGGTCGTGGGATTCCGGTTCGGCCTTGGGCACTGCGGTCATCCGATTCTGATCTCGTAGCGCAACTGGTGGCGTTGGGCGGGCATCACCATACGGTCGACCTGGATGGGTCGTTCGTCGCGGTCCAGGGTGAGCCTGGTGAGGCGCAGGACCGGTTCCGTCGGCGCGATTCGCAGGGTCTGCCGTTCCTCTTCGTCGGGCAGGCCCGCCGTGACGTCCTCCCTGACCAGCGCGCCGACATGACCCAGTTCGGCGAGCAGGGTGACGGCTCCGCCGCGGATCTTTGCCGTTCCGGCGAGCGGTGTGCCTCGGGCGATGGCGACGGGGTAGTAGGTGTCGGTCAGTTCGTTCGGCTCGTCGTCCAGGAGGATCAGGCGGCGTCGTACGACGACCGGTTCCCCGTCCGGGACACCGAGCAGCCGTGCGACCTCGGCCGGCGCGGGCACCTCTCCGGCGTGGACGATCCGCTGGGATCCACGTCGGCCCTGGGCGGCCGCGTCCTCACTCCAGGCCTCACCCTGCCCCTGTTCACGGGGTGTCAGGTACGGCATCGACGTGCTGGTCCACCTGCTCGCGCTCACAATGCTCCTCGACGCAGCCGACAGCTTGACAGGCCGGTCCGCGATCCGGCCTCCGGGTCCGAGCGTGAAACGACGTCTCTGCCTACGCCCCCTCGGCCGAGGACTTCCCGTGACGCTCCGCGACGAACGACCCCAGACCGACCTCCGCCCGGACGAGTCCTTCCGTCTTGAGGTGCGTCAATGCCTTCTGCGCGGTCGAGGCGGCGATGCCGAACTCGGTGGACAGTTCCACGACGGACGGCACCCGACTGCCCACGGGGTACGACCCGTCAGCGATGCGGTCGGCGATGACTGCGGCTACCTGCCGCCAGACAGGACGGGTGCGGTCAAGCTCGGGACTCATGCAGTGGACGCTAAAACCCTGCGGTAGACCGCGCGACCGCAGTAGACTGCGGTAGACCACGAGGATGCGACATGCAGAAACCCCCGCGACGGGTGGAGCCGTCCGGGGGCGTGGCCACCAGCGAAGCCGAACGGAGCTGATGACGTGCTCGACCTTATCCGCCGTCTTCTGGAGTGGGTGGGTCTCTCGGCCCCACCTCCCATGCACGCCGTGCCCTCGCGCGTCCATCGCGTACCCTTCCCGCCGCACCCGTCCCGGGTCGGGCGCCGCTTCCTGCTCACCGCAGTCCGTACGGGCTGGCCGCCGTTGTCGACGGCGCTTCAACCGTCACCGTGCGCCCCTACCTCGCCGTTCATGAGGAACGCCAAAGGCGTCGTGAGCTCACCATGGTGTCGTCGGGAACGGATCTGCCCGGGCCCTATTGGCTCGAGCGGACGGAGGTCGCTTGATGAGTGCGGACTTCGAGTCGGCACAGCCGGAGGCGGGGCAACGGTTGCGTGAAGCGCGCCTACTGCCCTGGTCCAGCCCTGAGGGCAAGCCGAGCTACCTGATCACCGACGACCGCGGAGGACGCCTGTCGCGTCTGGCCGACACAGCCGAAGCGACCCAGCTCGACATGGGCGCCCAGCTCCTCGCGCATGCCGAGGACATGCTTCCGGACGCCACCGAGACGCAACTGCGCTTCCTGGCCGAGCGGCTGACCGAGGCGCTGCGGGACATTCTCCGTGTTGTCGAGAGCCGGGAGCGGCGGACTCCTGCGTGCGCCTGTCACACAGGACGACGGTGAGAGTCCCAGGAGCCCGTAGGCCGTAGGGAACGCCTGCGCCCCCTGCCCGACAACTCGGGCAGGGGGCGCAGGAAAGAACAGACGGAGGCCGCCTACTTCACCGGCTCCGGCTCCGGCGCGCTCGTAGAGTCCGACGTGCCGGCCGGCGGCTCGCCGTCGTCGTCCGAGTCGTCGTCGGTGTCCTCCGCCGTGACCGGCGTCTTCACCGAGTCCAGCAGCAGCTGGGCGACGTCGACGACCTGGATGGACTCCTTCGCCTTGCCGTCGTTCTTCTTGCCGTTGACGGAGTCCGTGAGCATGACCAGGCAGAACGGGCAGGCCGTCGAGACGATGTCGGGGTTGACCGACAGGGCCTCGTCGACGCGCTCATTGTTGATGCGCTTGCCGATCCGCTCCTCCATCCACATCCGCGCACCACCGGCGCCGCAGCAGAAGCCGCGCTCCTTGTGGCGGTGCATCTCCTCGTTGCGGATGCCGGGGACGGCGGCGATGATCTCGCGCGGCGGCGTGTAGATCTTGTTGTGGCGGCCCAGGTAGCACGGGTCGTGGTACGTGATGATGCCCTCGACCGGCGTGACCGGGATCAGCTTGCCCTCGTCGACGAGGTGCTGGAGCAGCTGCGTGTGGTGGATGACCTCGTAGTCGCCGCCGAGCTGCGGGTACTCGTTGCCGAGCGTGTTGAGGCAGTGCGGGCAGGTGGCGACGATCTTCTTGGCCGACTTGGGCTTCGCCGACTCGGCGACGACCTTGCCCTCGTCGTCCATCTCCTCGCCGAACGCCATGTTCAGCGCCATGACGTTCTCCATGCCGAGCTCCTGGAACAGGGGCTCGTTGCCGAGACGCCGGGCGGAGTCACCGGTGCACTTCTCGTCCCCGCCCATGATCGCGAACTTGACGCCCGCGATGTGGAGCAGTTCGGCGAAGGCCTTCGTCGTCTTCTTGGCGCGGTCCTCCAGGGCGCCGGCGCAGCCGACCCAGTACAGGTACTCGACCTCGGTCAGGTCCTCGATGTCCTTGCCGACGACCGGGACCTCGAAGTCGAGTTCCTTGAGCCACTCCAGGCGCTGCTTCTTCGCCAGGCCCCAGGGGTTGCCCTTCTTCTCCAGGTTCTTGAGCATCGTGCCCGCCTCGGACGGGAACGACGACTCGATCATCACCTGGTAGCGGCGCATGTCGACGATGTGGTCGACGTGCTCGATGTCCACCGGGCACTGCTCGACACAGGCGCCGCACGTGGTGCAGGACCACAGGACGTCCGGGTCGATGACGCCGTTCTCCTCCTGCGTGCCGACCAGGGGGCGCTCGGCCTCCGCCAGGGCGGCGGCGGGCACGTCCTTCAGCTGCTCCTCGGACGCCTTCTCCTCGCCCTCCATGGTCTTGCCGCCGCCGGCCAGCAGGTACGGCGCCTTGGCGTGCGCGTGGTCCCGCAGGGACATGATCAGCAGCTTGGGGGAGAGGGGCTTGCCCGTGTTCCAGGCGGGGCACTGCGACTGGCAGCGGCCGCACTCGGTGCAGGTGGAGAAGTCCAGCAGGCCCTTCCAGGAGTACTGCTCGACCTGGGAGACGCCGAAGACGTCGTCGTCACCGGGGTCGGTGAAGTCGATCGGCTTGCCGCCCGAGGTCATCGGCTGGAGCGCGCCGAGGGCCGTGCCGCCGCTCGCCTCGCGCTTGAACCAGATGTTCGGGAAGGCGAGGAAACGGTGCCAGGCCACACCCATGTTGGTGTTGAGCGACACCACGATCATCCAGACGAACGATGTGCCGATCTTGATCATCGCGACGAAGTAGACGAGGTTCTGCAGCGCCGTGACGCTCAGCCCCTTGAACGCGAGCACCAGCGGGTACGACGCGAAGTACGACGCCTCGTAGTGGTCGACGTGGTGGAGCGCGCCCTCCAGACCCCGCAGGACGTAGATCGCCAGGCCGATGGTGAGGATCACGTACTCGACGAAGTACGCCTGGCCGGCCTTGGACCCGGCGAAGCGGGACTTGCGGCCCGGGCGGCTCGGCAGGTTCAGCAGGCGGATCGCGATGAGCACCGCGATGCCCAGGGTCGTCATCACGCCGATGAACTCGATGTACAGCTCGAACGGCAGGAACTCGCCGATGACCGGCAGCACCCAGTCGGCCTTGAACAGCTGGCCGAAGGCCTGGGCGAGGGTCGGCGGGAGCGTCAGGAAGCCGACGGCGACGAACCAGTGGGCGACACCGACGATGCCCCAGCGGTTCATGCGCGTGTGGCCGAGGAACTCCTTCACCAGGGTCACGCTGCGCTGGTAGGGGTTGTCGGTCCGGGTACCGGCGGGGACCGGCTGGCCCAGCTTGAAGTACCGGACGAACTGGCCGATCGCGCGTGCGAGCAGCGCGACGCCGACCACGGTCAGTACCAGCGACACGATGATCGCGGCGAGTTGCATGGGGGCTCCTCGGGCCTGCGAGGGGTTTCGTCGGGGTGACCTGTCGTTTTGCAGGGTTCCCCGAAATTACTAAGCGGTAACTTATGCAGTCCGTCTGAGACTACCCTCATCCTCCGCCGCACTGTAGCCGGGTGGGCAGTGATCTGAATCGCTGAGGGTTGCCTCAGAAACGGACCGGATCCGGGTCACCCTCCCGAGGCGATCCCGGCGTCGATCTCGCCGTGGCCCGTCGCGATCCTGACGCCGTCTCCTCGTGTTATTCATACCGAATTGCCATAATTCCGCCTACCTTATATCCGTGCTCTACGGGATCACCGCCGCCGCCACCGCCCTGCTTCTCACCGCCCTGCTCGCCGCCGCCCTGCGGACCCCCGCACTGCGGCTGCGACTGGTCGAGCGGCGGCGGCAGCGGGACGTACCGCTGTCCGGGGGTGTGGCCGTCGTGCTCGTCACGGGCCTGGTCGTCGGGGCCGGGGAGTGGCTGGGGCTCGCGCCGCCCGCCGACGGCGCGCGCGGGGTGCTCGTCGCCTCGGGCGCCGTCGCCCTGCTGGGGCTCGCCGGGGACGTGTGGCGGCTGCGGCGGCGGGTGCTGGCCGCCGGTACGGGCGCGGCGGCCGCGTGTGTCGTGCCGTACGGGGAGACGGGGGTGGGGGCCGGGCTGCTGGCCGTCGCGTGGGTCGTGGCGGTGGTGTTCGGGTTCCGGGGGCTCGATCACGCCGACGGACTGGCGGGCACGGTCGGGGTCGTCATGGCCTTCGGTGTGGCGGCCTGTGCGGCCGTCGAGGTGATGGACGGCGTCGCGGGGCTGATGAGCGTGCTGGCCGCCGCGCTGACCGGGTGCCTGCTGCACAACTGGCACCCCGCGCGCGTGGCGCTGGGCGGCTGCGGGTCCATGTCCGCGGGGTTCGTGATCGCCGTGGGGGCCGTGTACGCCCGGGCCGGGTTCGGGGTCGTGGAGAGCGCGGGGGTCCTGTTCGCGCTGACCGCCGTGGTGGGCGCCGATGCCGTACTCGTGCTGGGGGTACGGCGGTTGGCCGGGCGGGGCGTGGGGCGCGGTGGGCCCGACCATCTGGCGCACCGGCTGCGGCGGCTCGGGCTGACCGCGCCGGGGGCGAGTCTGCTGCTGGGGGCCGGGGCGTTGTCCGGGATGCTCGTCGGGGTACTCGCGCATGCGGGTCACATCGGGGCCGGCGCCCTGTGGTGGGTGGCGGGAGGGGCCCTCGTCGCGGTGTTCACCCTCGCGCGTGTCCCTGTGTACGACCCTCGACACAGCGTATCGCCGCAGGTCGCAGCGTCATTGCGCGTAAGGAACGGATAAGAGTTGAGCCTGCCCGACTCAGCTCTGTTGACCGGTCGGGAGCCGTCGTGCACACTTGAGTCCGTTCCACTCAAGTCAGCTGGAGGAATCAACCATGGCACGTGCGGTCGGCATCGACCTGGGCACGACTAACTCCGTCGTCAGCGTTCTGGAGGGCGGCGAGCCCACCGTCATCACCAACGCCGAGGGCGCCAGGACCACGCCGTCCGTCGTCGCCTTCGCCAAGAACGGTGAGGTGCTCGTCGGAGAGGTGGCCAAGCGCCAGGCGGTCACGAACGTGGACCGGACCATCCGCTCCGTGAAGCGTCACATGGGCACCGACTGGAAGATCGAGCTCGACGGGAAGCCCTTCAACCCGCAGCAGATCAGCGCCTTCGTGCTCCAGAAGCTCAAGCGTGACGCCGAGTCCTACCTGGGCGAGAAGGTGACCGACGCGGTCATCACCGTCCCGGCGTACTTCAACGACTCCGAGCGCCAGGCCACGAAGGAGGCCGGTGAGATCGCCGGTCTGAACGTCCTGCGCATCGTCAACGAGCCCACCGCGGCCGCCCTGGCGTACGGCCTCGACAAGGACGACCAGACCATCCTGGTCTTCGACCTCGGTGGCGGTACGTTCGACGTCTCGCTGCTGGAGATCGGCGACGGCGTCGTCGAGGTGAAGGCCACCAACGGTGACAACCACCTCGGTGGTGACGACTGGGACCAGCGCATCGTCGACTACCTGGTCCAGCAGTTCCAGTCCGGCCACGGCGTGGACCTGGGCAAGGACAAGATGGCCCTGCAGCGTCTGCGTGAGGCCGCCGAGAAGGCGAAGATCGAGCTGTCCTCGTCCACCGAGACCTCGATCAACCTGCCCTACATCACCGCCTCCGCCGAGGGCCCCCTGCACCTCGACGAGAAGCTCACCCGCGCCCAGTTCCAGCAGCTGACCGCGGACCTGCTGGAGCGCTGCAAGACGCCGTTCCACAACGTCATCAAGGACGCCGGCATCTCCATCAGCGAGATCGACCACGTCGTCCTGGTCGGCGGCTCGACCCGTATGCCCGCCGTCGCCGAGCTCGTCAGGGAGCTGACCGGCGGCAAGGACGCCAACAAGGGCGTCAACCCGGACGAGGTCGTCGCCATCGGCGCCGCCCTGCAGGCCGGTGTCCTCAAGGGCGAGGTCAAGGACGTCCTGCTCCTCGACGTCACCCCGCTGTCCCTCGGCATCGAGACCAAGGGCGGCATCATGACCAAGCTCATCGAGCGGAACACGACGATCCCGACCAAGCGGTCCGAGATCTTCACCACCGCCGAGGACAACCAGCCGTCCGTGCAGATCCAGGTCTACCAGGGCGAGCGCGAGATCGCGGCGTACAACAAGAAGCTCGGGATGTTCGAGCTGACCGGTCTGCCGCCGGCGCCCCGCGGCGTCCCGCAGATCGAGGTGTCCTTCGACATCGACGCCAACGGCATCATGCACGTCACGGCGAAGGACCTCGGCACCGGCAAGGAGCAGAAGATGACCGTCACCGGCGGCTCCTCGCTGCCGAAGGACGAGGTCGACCGCATGCGCCAGGAGGCCGAGCAGTACGCGGAGGAGGACCACAAGCGCCGCGAGGCCGCCGAGTCCCGCAACCAGGGCGAGCAGCTCGTCTACCAGACCGAGAAGTTCCTCAAGGACAACGAGGACAAGGTCCCGGGCGAGATCAAGACCGAGGTCGAGGAAGCCGTCGCCGAGCTGAAGGAGAAGCTCAAGGGCGAGGACTCCGCCGAGATCCGCACCGCCACCGAGAAGGTCGCGGCCGTCTCCCAGAAGCTCGGCCAGGCCATGTACGCGGACGCGGGCGCGGCCCAGGCCGCCGGTGGCCCCGCCGGTGACGCGGATGCCGCTGCCGGTGGTGCCAAGGCCGCTGACGACGACGTCGTCGACGCCGAGATCGTCGACGAGGACCGGAAGGACGGTGCCGCGTGACGGAGGAGACCCCGGGCTTCGACGAGCAGCAGCCCGACGTCCCTTCCGGCGCCACCTCCGACGACGCCGAGCCGAAGGCCGCCTCCCCCTCCGCTGAGGAGGGGGCGGCCCCGGCCGGGGACACGGGCCAGGACGTGGCTCTGGTGGCCCAGCTGGACCAGGCCCGCACCGCGCTCGGTGAGCGCACGGCGGACCTCCAGCGCCTCCAGGCCGAGTTCCAGAACTACCGCCGCCGGGTCGAGCGCGACCGGATCGCGGTCAAGGAGATCGCCATCGCGAACCTCCTGACCGAGCTCCTGCCCGTGCTCGACGACATCGGCCGCGCGCGTGAACACGGCGAACTGGTGGGCGGCTTCAAGTCCGTCGCCGAGTCGCTGGAGAGCACCGCGGCGAAGATGGGCCTGCAGCAGTTCGGCAAGGAGGGCGAGCCCTTCGACCCGACGATCCACGAAGCCCTGATGCACAGCTACGCACCGGACGTCACCGAGACGACGTGCGTCGCGATCCTGCAGCCCGGGTACCGGATCGGCGAGCGCACCATCCGCCCCGCGCGGGTGGCGGTGGCCGAACCCCAGCCGGGGGCGCAGACGGTCAAGGCGGACGAGTCCGCCGACGCCGACGACAAGGAGAGCGGTGGCCCGGACGAGGGCTGACGTCATCAACGAAGGGAAGGAGGGGCGTCGAGGATGAGCACCAAGGACTTCATCGAGAAGGACTACTACAAGGTCCTCGGCGTCCCCAAGGACGCCACCGAGGCCGAGATCAAGAAGGCGTACCGCAAGCTCGCCCGCGAGTTCCACCCGGACGCCAACACCGGCAACGTCAAGGCGGAGGAGCGCTTCAAGGAGATCTCCGAGGCCAACGACATCCTCGGCGACCCCAAGAAGCGCAAGGAGTACGACGACGCGCGCGCCCTCTTCGGCAACGGCGGCTTCCGCCCGGGGCCGGGCGGCGCGGGCGGCTCCTTCAACTTCGACCTGGGCGACCTCTTCGGAGGCGGCACCCAGGGCGGCGGCCAGGGCGGCGGCCAGGGAGCCGGCGGCTTCGGCGGCGGACTCGGTGACGTTTTCGGGGGCCTGTTCAACCGCGGCGGCGCGGGCGGGCCGGGGACGCGTACGCACCCCCGGCGCGGCCAGGACATCGAGTCCGAGGTCACGCTCAGCTTCACCGAGGCGATCGAGGGCGCGACCGTCCCGCTGCGGATGTCGTCGCAGTCGCCCTGCAAGGCCTGTTCGGGCACCGGCGACAAGAACGGCACACCGCGTGTGTGCCCGACCTGCGTCGGCACCGGGCAGGTCGCCCGGGGCAGCGGCGGCGGCTTCTCCCTCACCGACCCCTGCCCGGACTGCAAGGGCCGCGGCCTGATCGCGGAGAACGCCTGCGAGGTCTGCAAGGGCAGCGGCCGGGCCAAGTCCTCGCGGACCATGCAGGTGCGCATCCCCGCGGGCGTCAGCGACGGCCAGCGGATCCGGCTGCGCGGCAAGGGAGCGCCGGGCGAGCGCGGCGGGCCGGCGGGCGACCTCTACGTGGTCGTGCACGTCGACACCCACCCGGTGTTCGGCCGCAAGGAGGACAACCTCACGGTCACCGTCCCGGTGACCTTCACCGAGGCGGCCCTCGGCGGCGAGGTGCGGGTGCCCACCCTGGGCGGCCCGCCCGTCACGCTGAAGCTGCCGCCGGGCACGCCCAACGGGCGCACCATGCGCGCCCGGGGCAAGGGCGCGGTCCGCAAGGACGGCACCCGCGGGGACCTTCTGGTCACCGTGGAGGTGAGTGTTCCGAAGGATCTGACGGGGAAGGCTCGTGACGCACTCGAGGCGTATCGCGAGGCGACCACGGGTGAGGATCCGCGGGCGGATCTGTTCCAGGCCGCGAAGGGAGCATGAGTCAGATGGACGGTCGTCGGCGCAATCCGTATGAACTGACCGAGGAGACCCCGGTCTACGTCATTTCGGTGGCGGCCCAGCTGTCCGGCCTGCACCCCCAGACCTTGCGCCAGTACGACCGGTTGGGCCTGGTGTCCCCGGACCGCACCGCGGGCCGGGGCCGCCGCTACTCGGCCCGCGACATCGAGCTGCTGCGCACCGTCCAGCAGTTGTCGCAGGACGAGGGCATCAACCTGGCCGGTATCAAGCGCATCATCGAACTGGAGAACCAGGTCGCCGCGCTCCAGGCCCGGGTGGCCGAGATGCAGGACGCGCTCGACGGAGCTGCGGCGGCGATGCGCCAGCGCGAGGCCGCGGTGCACGCGTCGTACCGCCGCGACCTGGTGCCGTACCAGGAGGTGCAGCAGACCAGCGCGCTGGTGGTGTGGCGGCCGAAGCGGCAGCAGCAGTCCGACTGACGCGCATGCGCACGTGAGAGGGCCGGGAGTTCGCTCCCGGCCCTTTTCGTGCGCCTTGGTCTGATTTCACCCGGTCTCCTGTGGATGACCGGGACGTGCGCGGCACTTGAAGCTGATTCCGCAGAGTCTTCACAACTGCTGCAGAGCGTGGTGTTGTCATCTCGTTAAGTGCTTCCGCTTGACGCTGGGGGCGCATCCGCGTTGGCTTTTCAGTCACATGGGTCCCAAAATTTGTGCCCACGTCCGAATCACACGCGAAGTGAGCTCCCGCATGCGTCGTCGCCTCTCCATATCAGTGGCAGCCGCCACGATGTCCGTCACGCTCGCCGGCTGCGGCGTGCTCAACGCGACGGGGAGCAGTGACGACGCGAGCCCGACGAAGGGCAACGACATCACCGTGGGGTTGCTGCTGCCGGAGAAGGCGAACACGCGGTACGAGAACTTCGACTACCCGATCATCAAGCAGAAGGTCGAGTCGCTCACCAACGACAAGGGCCGCGTCGAGTACGCCAACGCCGAGGCGAGCGCGGACAAGCAGGCGGGCCAGCTGCAGCAGATGATCGACGACCGGGTCGACGTGATCCTGCTGGACGCCGTCGACGCGCGGGCCATCGCGAGCGGCGTGAAGAAGGCGAAGGAGGCCGGCATCCCGGTCATCGCCTACGACCGGCTGGCCGAGGGGCCGATCGACGCCTACATCTCCTTCGACAACGAGCTGGTGGGCGAGGTCCAGGGCCGTACGCTGCTGGAGGCCATCGGCGAGAAGGCGAGCCTCTCCGACAAGATCGTCATGATGAACGGCTCGTCGACGGACCCGAACGCCAAGCAGTTCAAGGCGGGCGCGTTGTCCGAGCTGAACGGCAAGGTGACCATCGCCGAGTCCTTCGACACCAAGGACTGGAAGCCGGAGAACGCCGAGGCCAACATGGCCGGCGCGATCCGGAAGATCGGCAAGGGCAACATCGCGGCGGTTTACTCCGCCAACGACGGCATGGCCGGCGGCATCGTCAAGGCGCTGGAGGCCGCGGGCGTGTCCGACCTCCCGCCGATCACCGGGCAGGACGCGGAGCTCCCCGCAGTGCAGCGGATCCTCAGCGGCGAGCAGTACATGAGCGTCTACAAGTCCTACCCGCAGGAGGCGGAGAACGCCGCGGAGATGGCCGTCGCCAAGGTCCAGGGCCGCGACATCCAGTTCGCCGCTCTCGCCCGCGAGAGGGTCGACAGCCCCACGGACAAGGGCATCCCGGCGCAGCTCGTGCCCGTGGTCGCGCTCACCAAGGAGAACATCAAGGACACGGTGGTCGCGGACGACATCTACAAGCTGTCGGACATCTGCACGGCCGAGTACAAGGCGGCGTGCCAGGCTGCCGGCTTGAAGTAGCCGCGCCCCGAGCCGGGTTCACCCACCCCCCGGCCGGCCGCCGCGACGTGACGAGCCGAGGCTCGGAGATACCGGTGCGCACCGGTGGTTTCCGGTTCCCGTCGCGCGGGGAGCCGTGTTGCGGAGCACGTCCCGTCCGCGCATAGTTGCGCTGCGGCAGGACGGCGAAACCGGGGGTGGGACGGGCGATGGCCGGGCACGGGGCGGATGAGCATCCCCATGGTGCCGACCGACTGTGCGAGGCCGGGGATCGCGTGTATTCCCGGGCCGTACGGCGCGGCCGGGTGCCGCGCCGGGACGCGGAACCGGTGCCCTGCCTGCTGGAGCTCGCCCTGCTGCACCCGGACCCCGACGACATGGAGTGGCTGGTGCCGACCTCCCCGCAGGAGGTCATGACCCGGCTGCTGCGCGGGATGCACGACGAGGTCAGCGCGAGCCAGCGGCGGGTGGGCTCGGCCGTCGCGGCCGTCGAGTGGTACGCCGGGCTGGGCCGCCAGGTGCGGCCGGACGCGTCGGGGGCGGAGGGCCCGGCGATCCGGGTCCTGGACGGACTCGCCCGGATCCAGGCCGCGATGGACGAGGCGACCCAGGCGTGCACCACCGAGGTGATCACGGTCCAGCCCGGCGGCATCCGCCGCGAGGCGGAGCTCTCCGAGGGCCTGCACCGGGCGCTGGCGCTACGCGGCCGGGGCGTGAGGATGAGGGACCTCTACACCCATGTCGCCCGGCACGGGCAGGGGTTGCTGACCTATCTGGAGCTGATGGGCGACGCGGTGGAGGCGCGCACGCTGGACGAGGTGATCGACCGGCTGATCCTCTTCGACCGCACGGTCGCCTTCATCCCCGCCAACTCCGACCGCACGATGGCCCTGGAGCTACGGCACCCCGCGCTCGTCGCCTATCTCGTCACGATCTTCGACCGCCTCTGGCGCCTCGCCATCCCCCTCACGGCCCCGCTCCCCGACACGGGCATCGAGGGCATCTCCCACCGGGAGCAGTCCATCGCCGCGCTGCTCGCGGAGGGGCACCAGGACGCCGTCATCGCGGAGCGGCTGGGCATAAGCGTCCGGACCTGCCGGGCGCACATCGCCCGACTGTCGGAGACCCTGGGCGCGGCGAGCCGCACGCAGTTGGGCGTCCGCATCGCCCAGGCGGGCCTGGACGGACCACAGCGCTCCTCGACGTCTGTCAGCGTTCCTGGTCGAGAATCCCGGACTGTGCGATGAGATAGCCCAGTTGGGCACGGCTCCCGCTGCCCAGGGCCGATGCCAGCTTGGCTATATGGGCCCGGCAGGTGCGGACGTTCATGCCGAGACGGCGGGCGATGGCCTCGTCGACGTGGCCCTCGATCAGGAGCTTGGCGATGGAGTGCTGGATCTCCGTGATGCCGTCGCGGGCGGTTCCGTACGGTGTGCCGGTGCTGAGGGGGACCGACCGGTCCCACAGGTACTCGAACAGTTTGTTGAGGTAGCGGACCAGGCCGGGGTGACGCAGCTCCAGGGCGACCTGCTGGTCGTCCCGGGCGGGGATGAAGGCGACGGTCTCGTCGCAGATGATCAGGCGTTCGACCAGTTCGTCGATGGTGCGGTATTCCGCCTTGCCGTCGGAGAGCTGGGCGGCGTAGGCCAGTTGCTCGGGGTTGTAGTGCGCGGTGTGCTGGTAAAGGGTGCGGATCCTCACCCCGCGTTCGATCAAGGGCCGGTCGCGCTCCAGTCCGCGCAGCAGGCTGCGCTCGGACATCCGGTCGCTCGGCTGGACGGTGAGCATTTCCGTCTGGCACTGGACGGTGGCCATGTTGAGTGCGGCGTTGATTCGTTCGCCGCCTTCCAGCACAGTAATGGCGTCACTGGTTGCCGCCAGCTGGGTACCCAGGGCGAGGAACGGCTGAAAGGTCTCCGCGAGTCCCGTCGCCAGGCGCCGGCGATCGGCTATCTCCTGCTCCAGCGGGTTGAGCTGCCGGGACAGGGCGACCGCCGGAGGCACCGGACGGAGCCAGTTGGGGTCGTCCGGATCGGGGTGGAGCAGGGCGAACTCCATCAGGCACGGGGCGGGCTCCGCATCCACGCGGGCGATCCGTCCGGCGCGCAGAGCGGTGGCATAGAGGCGGCTGCCCTCATCGCACCACTCGGTCATCGCATGGGGATGTGTCGCCTTAGTCCGATTCGATGCCAAATTTCCACCCCCCAGGGTCCTGAACATGCAGGAACATGATGCATCGATTGTGTGGCCATGACGTGCCCGAATGAGCCATCGTCGTACCTGACGGGGGAAAAGGGGACCTTCAAGTGAGGACGAAGCCGACTATGCGTAACAGAATGCTTCGCTCGGTGCTTGTCGCCGCCTTCTCCGCCGTTGTAGCCCTCGGTGTGCTGAGTGGCTTCTCCGATGTGAAGGACGATGTTCGGGCGAACAGCAGCTGGCCGTCCGTTGCCGTGAACAGTGCCGGTGGCGCGGACAACAGCAGTTGGCCGAGCCCTGGGGCAGACGGAGCCGGGAGCTGACCGTGACCACTCCACCCGACGACCGCTCCTTCCGTCGTGAAATGGCCACCGCCTACCGCTCCGGCTGGCACTTCATCGACCTGGTCACCGCCATCCCCCACAGTGGTGACTCGTTGATGGTGACTGTTTTCGGTGAGCCGGTGGTCGTCACGCGGGACGACGACGAGGACGTACGGGCGTACCGGTGTCTGCGGCGGCCTCGGGGGGCGCCGCAGCCAGTGCGATGTGCCGTACGGTACGGAATGATCTTTGTGAACCTGGACCAA
Source organism: Streptomyces sp. NPDC006265 (assembly GCF_040613555.1). Lineage (NCBI taxonomy): Bacteria > Bacillati > Actinomycetota > Actinomycetes > Kitasatosporales > Streptomycetaceae > Streptomyces > Streptomyces sp. NPDC006265. The sequence continues at coordinate 232 of NZ_JBEXSH010000029.1, read as the reverse complement.
CGGGACCACCAGCAGGTGGAGGCCGACTCTCCTGCCCCGAGGACCATCTCTGCCACCCCCCGCAGTGCCTGACGCGATTCCCCCGTCGTAACAGATCGCTCAGGTGCTTCCCCCCGCAGCGGCGTCACCGTGACCTGGCCCGGACGACGTCAAGCTGCTCAACCAGGAACCGGCGGTCGGCGCCTCGGCGCTGGAGGGCAAACAGGTCGCCGCGCTGTCCCAGTTCGTGCCC
>NZ_JBEXSH010000028.1:0-24896 GCF_040613555.1 Streptomyces sp. NPDC006265 | reverse complement strand
CTGAACCGGTCCAGCGTCTTCCCGAACTCGGCTGACATGTAGTTACTTCCGCGATCCGAGTGAAATATCGCGTCGGCCGAGAGATTCCGGTTCCGTGCCGCGTTACGGATCGCCCTGGATATCAGTGGGGTTTGGTAGTGGTCGTCCATCGCGTAGCCGATGACTTCCTTCGTGCAGCAGTCGATGACCGTTGCGAGGTACAGCCAGCCTTCCCCGGTCGCGATGTAGGTAATGTCGCCGACGAGCTTTTCGCCGGGTGCGTCAGCGGTGAAGTCGCGGCCGACGAGGTCCGGCACCTGGCCGGCCGCAGCCTGTGTGAGGTTGAACCTCTTCGGCCGTGGCTGGCAGGGCACCAGACCCAGTTCGCGCATGAGGCGGCGGACCAGCTCCACGCCCGCGGCGACGCCCCAGCGGTGCAGCTGGGCCTGGATGCGCCGGTGCCCGTAGGTACTGTCGGACGTGTCGAAGGCTTTCTCGATGAGCAATTTCAGTTCTTCGCGCCGCTGGGCCGTGGCGGATTCCGGGCGGGATCGCCAGTCGTAGTAGCCGGATCTAGAGACGCCGAGTCGGTCGCACATGAACTCGACGCTGTATGCGTACTCCGCAGTATCGAGCCGCATCTCGTCGATGAACTCGTACTTGCTTGCTACCGGGGATCCTTCGCGAAGTACGCAGCGCATTTTTTCAGGAAGGAGTTTTCCATCTCCAGCTCACGGTTACGTCGCTCGAGTTCCTTCAGGCGCGACCGCTCGTTCACCGTCAGTTCTGCATCGGGGGCCGGTTCTTGCTGCTTCTGGTGCTTCTTCACCCAGCCGCGTAGCGTCTCCGAGTTCAGCTCAAGCTCCCGGGCGACTTCGGAGATCGTCTTGCTTGATCTCAACGCGATCTGGACGGCTTCCTCGCGGAACTCCGGCGAGTACTTACTGGGTGGCGCCACTTCTTCCTCGTTTCCTTGTCCAGGACAACCCTATTGGGTGCCTGTCCGGAAACTTCGTGGCCCCTCAGGGTGCTGCTCGGTCTCCGTGCGGGCACTGCTTGGTGTGACGGATGGTGGCATGTTCCGGCTGGCCATCTTGAGGAGGGGGAGTCCTTCCTTGCGGGCATGGTCCGTGAGGCCCGGGAGGAGTTGGGCATCGCTCTCGAAGAGGCGGACTTGGTGGTCGCGCACACGGTCCACGACTACGACCCCAAGACTCGCGAGAGCCGGCTCCAAGTCTTCTTCACCGCCGATCAGTACGCCGGGCGCCCTCATGTCGCGGAACCTGACAAGTGTGCGGAGCTGCAGTGGTGGCCGCTCTCGGCTCTGCCGGAGAAGCTCGTGCGCTACACCCGCCAGGCGCTGATCTGCATTCTGCGGGGCCAGAGCGCGAGCACGCTGGGGTGGCCCGATGCCGGCTGAGGATGAACGCGAGCCGGTGGGGCTGATGGCGCCGGAGGATTACGCGCACTCACGCGCGGTCTTCTGGGGCGGCGCCGCGGTGCTCTTCACTGATGCCGAGGGCAAGGTCCTGGTGTTGGACCCGGCATACCGGCCCGGAAGGCTGCTGTTGCCCGGCGGGGCCGTGGACCAGGCGGAGCGGCCGTCGGCCGCGGCGGTGCGCGAGGTGGCCGAGGAACTCGGGCTGTCCGTCGGTGTACGCCAGCTGCTGGCGGTGGACTGGGTCAGCAGGGGCAATCCGGAGTTCGGGAAGGTGTACGGCTTTCCCGGTGAAACCGTCTCCATTTGGGACGGTGGAGTCCTGGAGGAGAGTGACATCGCCCGGATTCGCTTGCCCGAGGACGAGATCACCTCGTTTGACTTCCTTCCGCCGGCGCAGGCCGCACGCCGGATGCGCCCGATCGAGAGGCGACGGATGCTCGCTGCCTTGCGCGCCCGGATCGACCGTGCCGGACCGGCCGTGCTGGAAGACGGTGAGAGCGTCGGGCTCGGACAGGCACTGCAGCGATTGGACGTCGTCCCCCGTATTGCGATCGGCTATCAGGACATCGCCTGGCACCCGGCCATGGAGCCCGCCGCCGGCCTTCCCGTGAAGCAAGCGTGGGTGTGGGCTTTCGACCCGCTCGGCCGGGTCGTCGTCCTCGTGGATCCGCGCGACGGCCATGTCGTCCTGCCGGGCGGAACGGTCGAAATGGACGACGACGGGCCGATGGCGGCGGCACTGCGTGAAGCCGCCGAAGAGGCGGCTCTGCGCCTCCACGGTGCCGCCTACCTCGGCTACCTCCTCGATCCGGACGGTGCGGTCTACGGCCCAGGCACCGGGGCGAACGCCCGGGCACGTTACATCGCACGCATCGACTCCGTGGGGCCGGCGGCACCAGATGTCGCGACCGGTATCACCTACGGCCGGCTGCTGGTCAGCCCGGTGCAGGCGAGCGAGCTGCTCGGCCTTGGACGCGCCGGAGCTGAACAGGCCGAGTACGCGGCCCGAATGGCGGCAGCCCGCTGGGGAATTCCGCTGAGTCCGCCGCAGGCCGCGATCGAGATCCCCCACACGGGCATGGCGGCGCTCCTGTCTTGACGTCCGCACGTGACGCGCACCTTCGTGCCGGAGTCCTGCCGGCGCGACGCCCTGCACCGCCTTTCTGGCCCTGGAGGAGGACTCTCATGTCCGGCGAACCTGACACCACCGAACAGACTGTCGGCAGCCCTGACCGCGTGGTCACCGACGAGCAACGGGCGTACTGGGCCCAGGTTGAGGCGCCGATGGCCTCCTGCACCGCCTTGATCACCGATGCCGACGGCCGCATTCTCGTGGTCGACCCGACCTACAAGGACGGCTTCGACATGCCCGGCGGCATGGTGGAGGCTGGCGAAACGCAGATCGAGGGCCTGGCACGTGAACTGGCCGAGGAACTCGACCTGACCGGCGTGCCGATCGGCCGGTTCCTCGTCCTGGACCAGGTCCCCGCTGCCCGGTACGGGCGGGCCATGGTCGTCACGGTGTTCCACGTGGGTCCCCTCACCGATCAGCAGACACAGTCCCTGCGCTTCGCGGACGGGGAGATCGGCGCCGCCGAGTTCCTCCCCGTCGAGGAGGCCCTCGCGCGGCTGCCGCACCGCCTCGCCCGCCGCATCCAGGCGGCGCACGCCGCGCTCCTCACTGGTGTGCCTGCCGTTCTGATCGACGGCAAGTCCCACGTCCTGTCCAGCTCGGCCGTGTCGGAGGCGTGGTGAAGCGGCTCCTGAAACGGGTCTGGAAGACGGAACAGACCGTCTCCGAGTCCGAGGTCGCGCTCTTCGGCGGGGCGCTGCGCTACGACTTCGGCTGGGTGCGCCACGAGTACGCGCGACTGGACACCAAATTCGGGCAGGCCGCCCGGATGGTGCCGGCGCTGGTGGGCAGCACCCTGCGCCTGGCCTGGCAGGCGGACCGCCGTGCCCTGTTGACCATCGGGATCGCCGAGGTGGGCCAGAGCATCACCCAAGCCGCCGGGCTGCTGGTCACCAACCAGGTGATCCAAGCCCTACTCAAGGACGGGGACAACGTCTCCCGGCTGCACGCCGCGCTGCCGGCCCTGATCGTCGGCTGCATCATCGCCGTGGTCGGCACCATCCTGGCCTGCCTATCGACGGCGGGCACCGGGCGGCTGGAACCGAAAGTCGAGAGGCTGGCCACCGAACAGTTCCTGGAGGGCGCCGCCCGCGCGGAACTCGAGGCCATCGAAGACGGCGAGTTCCGCACGCTCCTGGACTCCGCGTACTTCGGCGCCCAGTCCTCCCGCACCATGATCGGCGTCTGCGTTGCCGTGGTGAACGGCGTGTTCTCCCTCGTCGCCGCGGCCGGCGTGGTCACGGTCCTCAGCCCCGTCCTGCTGCCACTGCTGCTGCTCATCGCGCTGCCCCGTGGCTGGGGCGCCATGCATGTGGCCCGGCGCCGCTACGCCTCCCGGATGCAGTGGATCGAGCACGAGCGGGCCAAGCGCCTGGTCAACAACCTCATCACCGCCCGGGAATCTGCCACGGAGATCCGCGTTCACCAGGTCGGCCCCTTCCTGCTCGATCACTTCCACGAGATGGGCCAGACCGCCGAGGCCGAACAGACCCGCCTTGCCGACGGCCGCGCGGTCACCGAACTGATTGCCGCGGCCATGGCCGGCCTCGCGTCGGCGGCCACGTTTGCCGGCCTGGGCGTTCTGTGGCTGACCGGCCACATGAGCGCCGCCACCGTGGCCACGGCCGCGCTCGCGATCCGTACCGGCTCAGCAAGCCTCGGTGCCCTCGTCGACAACATCCTGCGGCTGCACGAGGAGTCCCTCTACGTCCGCGACCTCGACCACTTTCGTGACGAAGCCGAACGCCGGGCCATCCCCACGGGCGGCCAGCCCGTGCGCGACTTTCCCGACCAGGTCACCTTCGAGAACGTGTCGTTCACCTACCCCGACCGCGACACCCCCGCTCTGCAGGAGGTAACCCTGACTTTCCCGCGCGGGGCCGTCATCGCCTTGGTCGGCGCGAACGGCAGCGGCAAGTCCACCGCGGTGAAGCTGCTCGCCGGCCTGCACCGGCCCACGGCCGGCCGCATCCTGTGGGGGCAGATCGATCTTGTCGAGGCCGACCGGGTGGACATCTTCCGGCACGTGGCCGCTCTCGATCAGGGCTTCCAGCGCTGGCCCTTCACCCTGCGGACCAACATCCAGATCGGCCAGCCGGAACGCAACGCGGACGACGACATCGCCCGCGCTGCCGCCTACTCTGGCGCCGACAAGCTCGCCGACGCTCTTCCCCGCGGTCTCGGCACCCTGCTGGCCCGGCAGTTCCGCGGAGGCCAGGAACTGTCCGGGGGACAGTGGCAGACGGTCGGGCAAGCCCGGCTGCGGCACCGGCAGGCGAGCCTCGTCATCGCCGATGAGCCCACCTCCGCCCTCGACCCCGAGGCCGAGATCGAGTCCTTCGAACGCATCCGCCGCCTGGCCGACGAAGGCAAGACCGTCGTGCTGGTCAGCCACCGCATGGCCGGCGTCCAGCACGCCGACATCATCTATGTCCTGGACGAGGGACACCTCGTGGAGAGCGGTTCCCACCAGGAGCTCATGGCGCGGCCTGATTCCCAGTACCGGCGCATGTACCTCATGCAGGCCAACCAGTACGGCACCGCCGCGCCACTGGTGCTACCGACTCCCTCGGCCAACGGCGAATCACATGCCGCCAGCACCCCCGACTGACACCCACCACCCGCCGCGCACCGCCCGGCCCGGTGCGCGGCGGCCTAGCAAGTGGGCCGCCGACCCGCTGTGGAGCACGCTGCGCGACCTGCTGGGCTGCCTCGGCGTGATCGCGGCCGGCCTCGCCATCACCACGATCGTCACCCTCCTCACCTCCCACTTCCCCGACCACAGGATCCGTCCGTGACCCACCTCCCGCCCAAGCTCGTCATCGGAACCCGCGACTCCGACCTGGCCCTGGTCCAAGCAGCCCACGTCGCCGGACTACTCGAACACGCCTTCCCCCAAGTCGCCGTCCACGTGACCCCGATGAAAGCCGCCGGCGACCTGCACCAGGGACCTCTCGCGGAGATCGGCGGCAAGGCCGCCTGGGTACGCGAGCTGGACCGGGCGCTGGCCACCGCACGCGTCGATGTCACCGTCTCGTGCGCCAAAGACCTCCCCGGCCCCCCACGAGCGCGGCACCGACACCACCATCGGCGCCGTCCTGCCCCGCGAAGACGCCCGGGACGCCCTCGTCCTCCCGGCCGGACAGCCCGCAGCCACCCTGGACGACCTCCCATCCGGAAGCGTCCTCGGCACCAGCGCGCCCCGCCGCATCGCCCAACTCCGCACCCACTACCCTCACCTCACCATCCAGCCGGTGCGCGGCAACCTGATCCCCCGCCTCGCCCGTCTCGATGCCGGCGAAGGCGACAAGCCGCTCGACGCCCTCGTGGTCTCCTATGCCGGACTGTGCCGGGTGTCCCAGGCGGACCGTGCCACACAGCTCATCCCGGCCTTGGTGCTGGCCCCGGCCACCGGTGCGGGCATGCTCGTCGTCGAGCAGCGAAGCGGCGACACCATCGCCGCCCACCTCCTCGACGCCATCAACGACCCCGCCACCGCCCGGCTGCTGGCCGTCGAGCGTGGCGTCCTCGCCCAGCTCAAAGGCAACTGCCAGACCGCCTGCTCAGTCCACGCCTACTACACCGACAAACCCCACCGGATCAGAGTCGACGCTGCCGTCTTCCACCCCTCCCACGGCGAAGCAATCCGCGTCGCAGCCACCGGACCGGCCGATGACCTCGGCGGCCTCGTGGAGAACATCACCCAGCTGCTGCACGGCGAAGGCGTCGAACGGTTCCTGCCGCGCTGACCCGTGCGGCCCCGGTCGCCAGCGGGAGCCCAACACGGGACGAGACACCGCATGGCGGGGACGTAACAGCCATACCTATGAGGGGGAGTTCGCAGAACGTGCCGCACCGATCCGGACCCCACGCCCCAGGAAGCCTGTGGCGAGACAGAGACTTCCGGCACTATGCCGTCGCCCAGGGCATCAGCGTTACCGGGAGCGGCGTGACCACGATCGCGCTGTCCGTCCTGGCCGTCGTCGAACTGCACGCCTCCACCTTCAACGTCGCGCTGATCGCCTTCGCCTCCAAACTCCCACCCCTACTGCTGTCCCTCCACGCCGGGGTCCTGGCCGACCGCCGACGCAAACGTCCCCTGATCATCACCTGCGATCTGCTCTGCGCCGCTGTCCTCCTCACCCTTCCCACCGCACAGCTTCTCGCCCGCATCACCCTGATCCATCTCTACGCGGTCGCCTTCACGGTGGCCGCCCTGCAGGTCATCTGCAGCAACGCTGCCATCAGCTTCCTGCCCTCCCTCCTCGGCCCGGGACGAATCAAGGACGGCAACGCCAAGATGGGCGCCGGCAACTCCCTGGCCGACCTCATCGGCACCAACTCCGGCGGCGCCCTCGTCATGGCGCTCGGCGCAGCCCGCGCCATCACCGTGGATGCCGCCTCCTACCTGGCCAGCGCCCTGCTCTTGTGGCGCATCAAGCACCGTGAAGACCCGCCGCCACCCCGAAAGGCCGGCACCAGCCAATGGGCCGAGATCCGCGAGGGCCTCACCTACACCCTTCGCACCCCTGTCGTGCGGTCCATCGTGCTGTCCAACACCGCCACCTCCTTCGTCCTGGCCGCCAGTAGCGCCCTCTGGTCGCTGTACTTGCTGCGCGAGCTGCACTGGAGCCCGACAGCCCTCGGCATCGTCATGGGCGCCGGCGGTGCCGACGGCATCCTCGGCGCCCTCGTCTGGCAGCCCCTGGAAGGACGCTGGGGCCCAGGCCCGGTGATGCTCGGAGCGCTCTCCCTCAACCCACTCGCCCAAATCCCTCTGGTTCTCGTCGGACCCGGACTTGGCGGGCAGATCGCCATCGGCATCGGCATGGTCATCCAAACCGGCGCTGCGGTGTGCCACGGCGGACTCCAGAGGGCGGTCCGCCAGGAACTCGCCCCCGACGAACTCCAAGGACGGGCCCAGGCCACCGGAGCGTGGCTCGCCTTCAGCCTGCGACCCTTCGCCGCCCTCGCCGCTGGCGGCCTCGGCACGTGGCTAGGGCTGCACCTCACCCTCACGCTCATCACCGTGGCCCTGGTCATCCCGTTCCTTGTGCTCTGGAACTCACCCGTGCGGGACATGAGGACGGTCGCCCCCGCTGCCCTGACTGTTACCGAGGAGCCCGCGAATCCGTGACGATCAACAACCCGGCCACGTACTGGGATCCGCTGTGGACATCAGGGCGCCGCTACCGCCGCCTCAGTCTCGAAGAGCAGCAGCTGACCGGCCAGTTCCTCGGCGCCGGCCACGGCCGGCCCGCGCTCGACGTCGGCTGCGGCGACGGTGTCCTTGCCCGGTATCTACATGGTGACCTGGGATACCGCACCACAGCGATCGACTGTTCCTCCGCCGCGCTGAAGATCGCCCAGGCCGAGCAGGACACGTCCGACGGTCCGCATTTTCAGCGGCTGGACTTCGAGACCGAGGACATCCGAGCGTTGCCGGAGGCGGGCTACGCCGCCGTCACCTGCCGCTTGGTGTTCGCCTTCATCAAGGACAAGGCGGCCTTCCTCGCCCGCGTCCGATACCTTCTCCCACCTGGCGGGACGTTCTGGGTCGTCACCCCGCTCGCTGAACGCCTCCCGGACGAACGGAAGTCCATCGGGATCAGCCCGCAGCACGCCGAATTGCTGACCGCGTCCTGGTCCTCGGTCCACAGCGAAGATCTGGACACGCTGCGCTGCTACGCGTTGCGCCCCTGACCCGGTCACCGGTCTCTGGTCCCGGAGCTCTGTTGTCCACTCAGGTCAGGACTTCCCGCAGGAGGGTCAACAAGCCCTCCGTGTCGGTCAGATCAGGGACGGCGGCGTCGGCCCCAGCAGCGCGGAGTTCTGCCACCGAGTGGATCCCGGAGGCGACGGCGATGCAGTGTGCCTGGGCGTCATGCGCGGCGCGCACATCGCGGGGCGTGTCCCCGATCAGGACGGTCGGCGAGACGAGTGGGATGCCGTGGGCGGCATGGATACGGGCACGGGCGGCGTCGACGAGACGCGCTCGATCGTCGCTGTCCTCGCCGTACCCGCCAACAGCCATGTCGAGCAGGCCATCAAGCCCGAACGCACGCAGCTTGACGTGGGCATTGGCCGAAATGTTACCGGTGAGGACTGAGGAACAGATAGCTGGGTCCGCCGCGAGTGCCTTCAACGCGTCCTCGACACCGGGCAGGACGTGACCCCGCCGGCGCAGATCCGCCTCGCGGCAACGGCCGGCGTCCTCCAGTGCCTGCTGCGCCCGCTCCCAGTCAGGAACCGGCAAACCGTGCCGGATGAACATCTCGCGCATGATCGCCCGATCCGTACGCCCCTCCGTTGGAGCAGGCAACTCGGCCTCCCGCCCAGCTAGTGCCTTGAAGGCGCTGGCGTAGATCTCCTTGCTCACACCGGAGTTTTCCACAAGGGTGTGGTCCACGTCCCACAACACAATTCGCTGCACGTGACCAGGGTAGGCAGCGTGAACTACCTGTTAAAAGTGGCCTTGTGGGACGTCCTGGCGTCCCGCAAGATCTTGCCGCGTCCCAGGACGTCCTGCGAGGATACGATGGTGAACGAGCGGTTGCGTACGGTGATGCTTCAGCGGCAGATCACCCCAGAGGAGCTCGCGGCCTCGTGCCAAGTTGACGTCAAGACGGTGGAGCGCTGGATCAGCATCGGCCGGCAGCCACTCCGTCGGCACCAATGGGCGGTTGCGAAACATCTCGGTGTGGACATGTCGTACCTGTGGCCGCCTGAGGAGGACGAGGCGCAGGGGCAGCCGACCGAGCAGACCGAACTGGTCGCTGCCTTTCCGAACCGCGCGAGCTTCCCGCAGAAGTCCTGGGTCCGCCTCCTGAAGACCGCTCAGGAACATATCGACGTACTGGTGTTCAGCGGCACGTTCTTCGCGCAGACCAACCCGCGCGTTGCGGCGATGCTTGCCGAGCGCCCCGACGCCGGGGTTCAGGTCCGCCTCTGTTTCGGTGACCCATCGGGCAAGGCGGTCGCCGTCAGGGACGAGGAAGAAGGCATCGGCGGCACCCTCTCAGCAAAGATCAGAGCGTCCCTCACCTACTACCGCAAGCTGATCGGCACGCCCGGGTGTGAGGTGCGCCTCCACGACACGACCCTCTACAACAGCCTCTTCCGCTTCGATGACGTGCTCCTGGTCAATCCGCACGTCTGGGGGCAGCCCGCCAGTGCAAACCCCCTGTTCGAGCTGCGGCGCCTGGAGGAAGACGGCTGGTTCGACCACTACGCCGGCAGCTTCGACGCGGTCTGGGAGACTGCAAAGCCCTGGTCACCCGAGTCCATGTGAGGAGCGCGGCCCGCGATGGGACGTACGGAGTACTGGTACGACGAGAACGCACCCAAGCCGAACACGTTGATCCCGGCGTGCAACATGCTGGTAGTCCGGGAGTCGGACGGGGCGATCCTCCTGCAGCGGCGCCGCGACACAGGGCAGTGGGCTCTGCCCGGGGGAGCCATGGACATAGGGGAATCCCCGTCGCAGTGCGCAGTCCGGGAATGCAAGGAAGAGACCGGAATCGACGCCGAACCCACCGGGCTCCTCGGCGTGTATTCGGTCCCTGAGCATGTGGTGGCCTACACGGACGGGGAGATCCGACAGGCATACGAGGTCACCGTGATCGGCCGGCCGGTCGGAGGCGAGCCCACCATCAACGACGAGGCCGATGGCGTCCGCTGGTTCCTGTCCGGCGAACTGGACTCCTACGACATCCACCACTCCATGCGGAAGCAGATCGCCCACTACCTGGACGGCACGTTCCCTCACGTTGACTGAGCGCCGTGCCCTCCGTTACCGCTCTGCCAAGATCAGCCGGGCTTCAACTCTGTGTACAGCAGCTCGCAGATCCTCATCGGCTCGGCGGATGAATCGGCCGACGACGCTGTCGCGGTCATACCGAGTGACGATCTCCGCCAGCCGGGCATCCACGGTCGTGGGGGTACCGTCCGGGGTGGTGGTCATATCGCAGTACACGAGAGCATCCACCAGCCCGGCGTGGTCGAGGATCGGGAACTCACCCTCCAGCTCTTCCCGCAGCCCGCGCTCTTTCGCCTCCAACAGCGCGTACGAATGATTGGCGACCAGCCGTACCAGGCGCTCGTCCGCGGCCGAACGGTCGCGCAGGTAGCGGGCGCCGTCCAGCGGGTGGAACCCTGTCATGGCGAGCCACGGCGTATAACCAATGTCGTGCAGCATCGCCGCGGCCCACAGGAGTTCCGCATCGTCGCCCAGGATTCCCGCCAGGGACTGCGCCCTTGCGGCAACCCCCTGAGAGTGTGCCCAGCGCCGAGGCAGGGGCTCGGCGAGGAGAGACCCGGCCAGGCCACGGGCCCAAATGGTGAGATCCATACTGGGCAGACTATGACGTCGGGCGTGGGGGCTGGGCGGTGATCGGCCGGACGTCCCGGGCCGTCTTTCGCTTCGATCCCCGGCCGCGATGTCATACGGCATCGTCTCCGGGACGAGCAGCGCGGGGGGCAGTGCTCGGGCTTGGGAGACCGCTGCATGAGCGCGGCGGCGGCTTCGTCGAGGGTGGCCCTCTCGTGCAGCAGGGCGGAGATCACTTGGGTGATCGGCATGTCGACGCCGTGGACATGAGCCAGGGCGAGGATCGCCTCGGCGGATTTGCCGCCCTCGGTGGTCTGCCGGGTGGCGGCCGTCGCCTGTTCGACGCTCAGGCCGTGGCCGAGATGGGTGCCGAAGGAGCGGTTGCGGGAGAGCGGGGAGGAGCAGGTGACCACGAGGTCGCCGAGGCCGGCAAGCCCCGCGAGGGTGGCTGGCTGAGCGCCCATGGCCACAGCCAGCCGGGTGGTCTCCGCCAGCCCGCGAGTGATGAGCATCGCCGAGGCGTTGTCGCCCAGGCCCATGCCCGAGGCGATGCCGACCGCCAGGGCGATGACGTTCTTCACCGCGCCACCCAGCTCGCAGCCGATGATGTCGGTGCTGGTGTAGGGCCGGAAGTACGAGGTGCGGCACGCCTGCTGAAAGCGGCGGGCGGCCGCCTCGTCGGGGCAGGCGACGGTGGCGGCGGGCTCGCCGTCCATGATCTCGCGGGCGAGGTTCGGGCCCGACAGCACCGCGACCCGGTCCGCACTGACGCCGGTCACCTCGGTGATGACCTGGCTCGCCCGCTGCCCGCTGCACAGTTCGATGCCCTTCATCAGAGACACGACCACGGTGTCGGGCCCAATGTGCGGCGTCCACAGAGCGAGGTTGGTCCGCAGGGACTGCGCGGGGATGGACAGCACGAGGTAGTCCGCGCCGTGAAGCGCGGCGGAGGGGTCGGTCGTGCCCGCCAGGGAGGCTGGCAGCTCGACGTCCGGGAAGTAACCAGGGTTGCGGTGAACCGTGTTGATCGCGTCGGCGATCTCGTCCCGTCGCGCGTGCACGATGACGTCGGTGCCGGCGTCTGCCAGGATCTTGGCGACTGCGGTACCCCAGGAGCCAGCCGAGAACACCGCCACACGGGCGGAACGGTGCTGGCTCGCTGCGGGGTCCTCTCGCCGGACACGGGCCCCTCACCGGGGCGGCCGGGCCTGGCCATTCTATCGGCCGTGCCAGGCGTGGCCGGAACGTCGAGGGGCGCCGCAAGGTCAGCAGGACGGTGCGACGGCTCGTCAGCGCGGGCAGGACCCGGTGCGCCTCGCGCAGCGTCTTTCCTCTGTACCTAGACCAGCTCGCGCACTGCCGCTTCCCGTTTCTGCGGCGCGACTGAGGCGTCCATACATGTGCAGCGAGGCCCCGAGTAGCGAGTGAGTGCCTGCCGGAGACCTTCAGCTCACGGCAGACGGGAAACAGCCCCAACGGACTGGAACCTCCACCGGGATCATGTCAACGTACAACGACCTGGAAAACCCCAGGTCAGTGAAGGTATGTGGGCCTCCGGGCCGAACCGTCAGATGGTCGGCCCTCCCCAGTCCACAGCCCGCTACTCGGTGCCATGACTGAGCGCAACCCCAAGGAGGTCCAAGGTCTACCTGCCAAATCCCGCAACCCGATCTGCCCGCTTCACAGCCCCCGTCCTCTTAGCGCTCGGAGCTATGAATGCGTGGATCGCCCGGGGGACGGGGAACTGCAGAGCCCTATCCACCGTGGTCAGTGTCTGCACCGGTGGGCTGTTCGGTGAGGATCTGCTACAGCGCTGACATTGCGTCGCCCCTGCATCGCGGTGCACCTCGCAGCAGTAACTCGTCGGGACCTAGCGACTGGCCGCTCGACCGAAGCCGAATCGGGGCAGCGAGGGACGGGCCCTCGTCGCGCAGGGCGATACATAGCAGATGATCCCCGGTTACCGAAACCCGGGGATCGTGCAGAGCATTGACGGTGTTCGCACGGCTGTGCTTGGCGGTGGAGCCGCAGCGGGCAACGCGGCCACTTCGTCCCCTAAGGTCAAGGAGAGTGAGTATTCTGTCCGATCCGATCAAGAGGCTTCAGCCGAACTCGAAGGGGAAGGTGAGATATCGGTTCGTTGTCGATGTAGGGATCGACCCCGAGACCGGGAAGCGAAAGCAGTTGAGGCGCACCTTCGATTCATTGAAGGAAGCGAAGGCTGAGTACGCGAACATAACTAACCGGCGGAACGAGGGCTCGTTCGTGCCGCCCAACAAGATCACCGTGAACGAATGGCTCGACCGGTGGTTGGCTCTGAAAGCCGATGACCTCGAAGAAACCACCATCTACAGCTATAGGATTACCCTGGACCGAGTTCGGGGGAGACTTGGCAACATCCGCCTCCAGGACCTTACTGAAGAGCATGTGGAAGAGTGGAGAGACTGGGCGCTGACGCATGGCCGTGTGCGTGGCAAAAGGGCTGGGACGCCACTCGGAGTCACAAGTGTGGATATGAGCCTTGCTCGACTGAAGGAAGCTCTAGGGAGGGCCGTTGCCCGGCGGTTGGTGCAGGTGAATGTCGCTGCACACGTGACCATACCCCGTAGGGCGCGCAAAGAGGAGCGGAAAAGTAAAGAGGAGGTGCAGCCCTGGAATGTCCAGGAGGTTCAGAAGTTCATCCAGGGTATTAGGGGGGAGCGTCTATACGCTGCGCTTCTTCTTTCGCTGATGGGGCTCCGTCCAGCTGAAGTCTGCGGCCTTCGGTGGGATGACGTTGACTTGGAAAACGCCACGATTGTCATTGCCAACACGCGCACGATGATGGGCAATCGGTACGTAGTGGAGAAGGACACCAAGTCTCTTGCGGGCGAGCGAGTTCTGCCGCTGCCGGCTCTGGTGCTAGCCGCTCTCAAGGCGTTCAGGGCTCTCCAAGTGGATGAGAGGCTCGCTCTGGGGGAAGCGTACGTGGTGTCCGGCTATGTGTTGGTGCACGAAGCAGGGGATGCCTTCACGATCAAGCAACTTCGTCGGCGCGCGTACCGGCTTATGGAGCTTCTCGGACTCCGTCGCGTCAGGCTCTACGATGCACGCGCGTCGTGCTTTACCTTCCTGGCCAACAACGGTGTCCCGGACCACATCCTCGCGCGATGGGCTGGGCATACGAACGTAAAGACAACCAAGCGGTGGTACGTCAAGCCGGATGTAGAGGATCTTCGCGGAGCCGCCACCACATGGGATGGCCTGCACGGGGTTGCGGAGGAGGAGAGGAGAAGGCGTGACCCATGAGGACTACCAACCGAGTGACTTGGCGAGAGTGGGACGAGGCCCGCTAGGTCCACCCCGGCGATGTGACATCTCGTGACAGATGAGAGGCTCAGACGGGTGAGCGAGACACCACCGAACACCCTGCAATACCGCTTTGACGGGCCAGAAGAGGCCCCCGTCCTGATCTTGGGTCCCTCACTGGGTACCACATGGCACATGTGGGACCGCCAGATCCCCGAGCTGATCAAGCAGTGGCGCGTCTTCCGGTTCGACCTGCCCGGCCACGGCGCCGCCCCCGCGTACCCGGCGGGGTCGGTGGGTGACCTCACCACGCGGCTGCTGGCCACCCTCGAAGGGCTCGGCGTCCAGCGCTTCGGCTACGCGGGCTGCGCGCTCGGCGGCGCCGTCGGCCTCGAGCTGGCCCTGCGCCATCCGGAGCGGCTCGCCTCGCTCGCGCTGATCGCCGCCTCGCCGCGCTTCGGCACGGCCGACGAGTTCCGGCAGCGGGGCGTGATCGTCCGCACGAACGGCCTCGACCCCATCGCCCGTACCTCGCCCGAGCGCTGGTTCACCGGTGGGTTCGCCGCCGCGCAGCCCGCGATCACCGAGTGGGCCGTGCAGATGGTGCGTACCACCGACCCCGGCTGCTACATCGCCTCCTGCGAGGCGCTCGCCTCCTTCGACGTCCGCCCCGAGCTCGGACGGGTCGGCGTCCCGACCCTGGTCCTGGTCGGCTCGGACGACCAGGTCACCGGCCCCGCCGAGGCCCGCACGCTGGTCGCGGGAATCCCGGACGCGCGCCTCGCCGTCGTCCCCGGCGCCTCCCACCTGGTACCGGTGGAGCAGCCCGCGGCCGTCACCGACCTGCTGGTGCGGCACTTCTCCACCGCCTGGCAGCCCGCGTTCGAGACATCCACCGGCCAGAACGCCCTGCCCCCGGCCGCCCTGAAGCCGGTCCTGTCGCCCGCCCCGCCGCAGCCCCTGCAGACCGGGCCCGTCGCCGAGATCGCCCCGGTCGCCGTACCGCCGCAGGCGCAGGGGCGGCCCGACCCGTACGACGCCGGGATCAAGGTCCGCCGCGAGGTGCTGGGCGACGCGCACGTCGACCGGGCACTGGCGCAGGCCGACGAGTTCTCCGGGGACTTCCAGGAGTTCATCACCCGCTACGCCTGGGGCGAGATCTGGGACCGCCCCGGCCTCGACCGGCGCACCCGCAGCTGTGTCACCCTCACCGCCCTGGTCGCCGGGGGGCACCTGGACGAGCTAGCCTTCCACACCAGAGCCGCCCTGCGCAACGGACTGACACCGGGCGAGATCAAGGAAGTGCTGCTCCAGGCGGCCGTCTACTGCGGCGTCCCCGCCGCGAACAGCGCGTTCAAGGTGGCCCAGCAGGTCATCCGCGAGGAGACCACGCCGCAGGAGTGAGCCTCCCCACGGCCCCCGAGGCAGGATGGAGACCATGAAGCTCACGAAGAAATCGCACGCCTGCGTCCGCCTGGAGAAGGACGGCCGGACGCTCGTCCTCGACCCCGGCGGGTTCAGCGAGGAGGACGCCGCACTCGGCGCGGACGCGATCCTCGTCACCCACGAGCATCCCGACCACTTCGACGAGCTCCGGCTGCGCGCCGCGATGGAGGACAACCCGGCCGCTGAGATCTGGACCCTCAAGGCGGTCGCGGAGAAGATCTCCTCCGCCTTCCCCGGCCGCGTCCACACCGTCGGCCACGGCGACACCTTCACCGCCGCCGGCTTCGACGTCCAGGTCCACGGCGAACTCCACGCGGAGATCCACCCGGACATCCCGCGCATCACCAACGTCGGCTACCTCGTCGACGGCGGCCGGGTCTTCCACCCCGGCGACGCCCTCACCGTCCCGGGCCACCCGGTGGAGACGCTGATGCTCCCCGTGATGGCCCCGTGGAGCAAGATCGCCGAGGTCATCGACTACGTGCGCGAGCTGAAGCCGCAGCGCGCCTACGACATCCACGACGCCTACCTCACCGACCTGGCCCGCCCGATCTACGACCGGCAGATCGGGCAGCTCGGCGGCGCCCGGCACCTGCGGCTCACGCCGGGGGACTCCGCCGAGGTCTGAGGCGGCCGCCGGGGGACCGGGCCGCGTTGTCGGACCCGCCGGGTAGGTTGTGGGACATGCGCATCGCGACCTGGAACGTGAACTCGATCACCGCCCGCCTGCCGAGGCTCCTGGCCTGGCTGGAGAGCAGCGGCACGGACGTGCTGTGCCTCCAGGAGGCCAAGGTCGCCGAGGAGCAGTTCCCGTCGGAGCAACTGCGCGAGCTGGGCTACGAGTCGGCGGTCCACGCGACCGGCCGGTGGAACGGCGTGGCGGTGCTCTCCCGCGTCGGCATCGAGGACGTCGTCAAGGGCGTGCCCGGCGACCCCGGGTTCGACGGCTCGGTGGAGCCCCGCGCCATCTCGGCGACCTGCGGCCCGCTCCGCGTCTGGTCGGTCTACGTGCCGAACGGCCGTGAGGTGGACCACCCGCACTACGCCTACAAGCTCCAGTGGTTCGAGGCGCTCAAGGCCGCCGTCGCCGGTGACGCTGCGGGCAGCCGCCCCTTCGCGGTGATGGGCGACTACAACGTGGCGCCGACGGACGACGACGTCTTCGACCCGGCCTTCTTCGAGGGCTCCACCCACGTCACCCCCGCCGAGCGCGCCGCCCTTGCCTCCCTGCGCGAGGCGGGCCTGTCCGACGTCGTCCCGCGGCCCCTCAAGTACGACCACCCGTTCACGTACTGGGACTACCGCCAGCTCTCCTTCCCGAAGAACCGCGGCATGCGCATCGACCTGGTGTACGGCAACACGCCCTTCGCGAAGGCCGTCAGCGACGCGTACGTGGACCGCGAGGAGCGCAAGGGCAAGGGCGCGTCCGACCACGCGCCGGTCGTGGTGGACCTGGACGTCTAGGGCCGGTCGCCTCAGGGCCGCAGCAGCCGTAGGTCGACCGAGTCCGCCAGGGCCGCCAGCCCGGTGTCGCCCGGATGCAGATGGTCCCCGCTGTCGTACGCGGGGAGCATCCGTGCGGGCCGCCCGGGATCACGGACCACCGCGTCGAAGTCGAGCACGCCGTCGAAGACCGCGCCGTCGCGGACCCACGCGTTCACCGCGACCCGCTCGGCATCGACGGCGGCCGTGCACCGCGCCTCGCCCTCACAGGGCAGGATCGTCGCCGCGAGCATCCGCAGCCCCCGGGCGTGCCCGCGCGCCGCGAGCTCCCGCAGCCCCGCGATCACCTGCTCCGCGGAGGTGCCCCACCGCAGGTCGTTGATGCCCTCGAAGACGACGGCCGTACGGGGCGACGGCTGGGCGAGGACGTCCCGGTCGAAGCGGTGCAGGGCGCTCACCCCGGCCGTGTCCGTGGACACCCCGTCGCCGGGGTACCGGTCGGTGACCACGCGGTTTCCCGAGACGCCCAGGTTCAGCACGCCGTAGCGCGGGACGGCGCTCTGCCTCAGGAGCCGGCCGGCCAGCACGTTCGGCCAGCGCCGGTTGGCGTCGACCGTCGACTTGTTCCCGTCGGTGATCGAGTCCCCGAGCAGCACCACGGACCCGGTCCCGCCGCCCACGTCGACCCCGGCGAGCAGCGGCCAGCGGGTGATCACCGAGGTGTACGCCCCGGCGGCGCCCTCCGCCGTGTGGTCGCCGGGCTCGCTGACGTAGGAACGCTGCTGCGCGCGCCCGTGCACGGGCGCCGCGGACACCGTCCCGGGCAGATGGAAGCTCACCAGCAGACTGGTGTCCGCCGGGACGAAGAAGCCAAGCGGATCACTGAACGCCTGCGCCCCGGCCGGGACCGTCACGCCCGCCGCACCGCCGAACGACAGCGCCACCGGCCCGCCTCGGGAGGCCGCGCCGGTCGCCTGCACCGCGACCGTGGCGCTCCCGATCCGTACCGGAGCCGCCGCGAAGGTGTTGTCGAACCGCACCCGCACCCGCGGACCGCCGGCCGAGGTGTGCACCACCAGTCGCAGGGTCCGGTCCGTCCAGGGGCCCACGGCGGCGTAGCCGCCCGTGGCCGTGGCCCAGCTGCCCGTCCAGCCCTGCGTGGCGGTCCGTACCGACACCGCGAAGACGTGCAGCCCGGCCGCGGCGGGCAGCCGGACGGAGGCCACCGCACGGCCCGGAACCAGCGGCACCGTCCCGACGTACAGGCGGGCCTGCCGGGCGAGTTGGCCGCCCGGCGTGTTGATGTGCGGCAGGGCCACCGCCCTGGTCGCGAGCGGCCCGGTGAGCCAGTCGGGCGCGGTCAGCCGGTACCCGGAGCGGGTGCCGTTCGCGTACGTGACCGTGCCCGGGCCGCCCACCTCGGTGCCGGCGGTGCCCGCCACCAGGAAGGCCAGGGCGTCCCCGCGCCCCGTGACCCGGACGTCCTGCCCGGCGGCGCGGACGTTGTCCGGCTCTCCGGGCTGCCGCTTCGGCCAGGTCAGGCGGGCGCCCCGCACGGTGAGGACGCGGCCGGGCGTCCATCCCGCGGCGCCGAGTTCCCGCGCCGGGAGCGAGGTGCCGGAGCCGTCGAAGTCGGCCTCCTCGGGGGCGCCGTCGTCGCTGACCGCCACGTTGTCGAACAGCCGCTCAAGCGGCACCGGCGAGGCCCGCCCCTCCCCGGCGGCATGCGCCGACACCGCCGGGACCAGCGACCCGCACAGGGTCAGGACGACCAGGATCCCCCGGACACATCGGCGCACGGCCGACTCCTCCCGCTCATCGACACACGACGCGACAACAACAAACGCAGGGAACGAACTGCAGAAGTAACGACGGCCGAGACGCAAGACGCACGGTGAAGTTAGGGAGACAGGAGTGCCCCGTCAACGCGCGTCGCGTGAACTCGGCCTGAACCCGACCGGGGTCGGCGGGTCCGCGCGCCCTGTGGTGCGTACGGCGGTACGAATGACACGCTGGACGTATGAACATCCCTTTCCTGGGCAACCGGCGCCAGAAGGTCGGGATCCCCGATCCGGAAGGCATCGCGGAGCTCCTCGCCGAGTGTGAACTGCTCCGCTCCCAGGCGTCCCGGGCGGGTGTCCGGCTGGACGACACGGCGGCCTCGCTGGAGGCGCTCGACCAGCTCCTGCCGCGCTGGCGGGACGACGAGGACACCCTGACCTGGCTCGGCAACGACGCCGGTCTCTACCTGGGCAGCGTCATCGTGAGCACCGTGGAGGGCGCCGCCTGGGAGATCCGTCCCGACGGGCAGCCCGTCGTACGGCTGGACTCCGGCCGTGAGTTCGACGTCGTCGCCTCCGGCCATGAGTGGGCCGCGTACGGGGTGCCCGAGCTGTCGCAGCTGTACGCGGAAGTCGCGGAGTCGTAAGCCCATGACCCCACCCTTTGGCCAAAAGCGCGACGTAAATACGGCTAATGATCGAAAAGTGCGTGTCGCCCGACAAGTCCGATCTTGCATGGATACGTTGCGGCAACCACCACACAGCTGAGAGTGAGTAGGGCTGAGCATGGCCGTCGAGCCGCTGATCGAGCTGCGTGACGTCAACAAGCACTTCGGGGAGCTGCATGTCTTGCAGGACATCAACCTCACCGTCGGCCGGGGGGAGGTGGTCGTGGTGATCGGCCCGTCGGGGTCGGGGAAGTCGACCCTCTGCCGGGCGATCAACCGGCTGGAGACCATCGAGTCCGGGCAGATCGTCCTCGACGGGCAGCCGCTGCCGGAGGAGGGCAAGCCCCTGGCCCGGCTGCGCGCGGACGTCGGCATGGTCTTCCAGTCGTTCAACCTCTTCGCCCACAAGACCGTCCTGCAGAACGTCTCCCTGGGGCAGGTCAAGGCCCGCGGGCGCCGGAAGGAGGACGCCGACAAGCGCTCCCGTGAACTCCTCGACCGGGTGGGTGTCGCCAACCAGGCGGACAAGTACCCGGCGCAGCTCTCCGGAGGTCAGCAGCAGCGCGTGGCCATCGCCCGCGCCCTGGCCATGGAGCCCAAGGCGATGCTCTTCGACGAGCCGACCTCGGCCCTCGACCCGGAGATGATCAACGAGGTGCTGGAGGTCATGAAGCAACTGGCCCGCGACGGCATGACCATGATCGTCGTCACCCACGAGATGGGCTTCGCCCGCTCGGCCGCCAACCGGGTCGTCTTCATGTCCGACGGCCGGATCGTCGAGGACCGCACCCCCGACGAATTCTTCACCAACCCGAGCAGTGACCGCGCCAAGGACTTCCTCTCCAAGATCCTCAAGCACTGAACGGGCAGGCACCGGACGGCTCATCGCATCGGACCTCGACTACGATGTGCCCTTCATCCCTGTCGGAGAGGGGGACTTCGCCGAAGGCCGCCGAATCCGCCGGGGATGAGCAGACCGCCCGCCCGGTCCGCTGGGCATACCCACCGGGTGCGGCCCCACGGCCCGAAGGCCGCGGGGGCGGCGGTTCACATCGGCCAGGCCCGTCCGGCGGCAGCCGGAGATCACTGCTCGCGCAGCGGAACCGACACGTACGACGGGTCGTTCGCCGGCGAGGAGAAGGTCAGCTGCGCGCCGGACGGGTTGTGCTCGATGTAGAGCGGGTCGACCGTGTCGACGACCAGGGCGAGGCGATGCCCGGCCGGGACGTCGTAGGCCGTGGAGTACAGCTCCAGGTCGACGCCGAACGGCTTTTTGGGGGTGCGCCCGTGGAAGGTGTACGGCGCGTGGGTGACCAGCTTGCCGAGGCCGAGTGGCCCCACGTCGTACAGGTAGGCGACGAGGGTGCCGCTCTCCTTGGTCGGGGTGAGGGTCGTGTGCAACTTCGTCGTCCCGCGCACCTGTTGGGCCATGGCCGACTTCTCCGACTGCCAGACGGCCGCCCAGCGGCGGGGGAGCAGCGGGATCGAGGCCATCGGCGGCAGCTGGGCCACCTGGTCGAGGATGCTGGACAGGAAGACGACACCGCCGTCCGCCCCCGAGTTCACGTTCGCGCGGATCGTCTTCGTGCCCCCGAGGGTGATCTTCCGGTCGGTCGCGCCGGCCGACTTCCAGTCCGGGTAGCCCTCGTAGCCGCCCGAGGAACGGGACTTGAGCTGGACGGGCTGCTCGCGGTCGATGCCGTTGTCCTCGCCCCTGAGGTAGTGGTCGAACCAGCGCCCGGTGTCCTTCCACACGTCGTTGGGCAGCCCGAACAGGCCGGTCAGCTCGGCGGTGGCGTGGTCTCCGGGCCGCATCTCCAGCCGCTTCGGGCCGGTCAGCTTCTCGTAGAAGTCGGCGCACTGGTTGGGCGGGAAGACGCTGTCGCCCCAGGCGTTGGCGAGCATGATCGCCGCGCCGTTGTCGTTGATCCGGTCGACGTAGGTCGCAGCGGAACGTTTCTTCCCCCAGGTGACGAGTTCCGGCTCCTTGGCCAGGTTGGAGGCGTAGAGGTCGTCGAAGGTCTGCCGGAGTTCCGCGCTCTGGCGGCCCGTCACCACGCTCGCGCCGTCCAGCAGGGCGGCGGCCTGGAGGTGCTGGGTGCGCCCGGCGTAGATCGAGCCGATCAGGTCGGCCCAGCCGCTGAGCGAGGCGACCGCCTTGATCCGCTTGTCGTGCGCGGCGGTGAGCAGGCTGATGCCCGCGCCGTAGGAGACGCCCGCCATGCCGATGTGCCCGGCGTCGGCGGGGGTGTGGGCGAGCGCCCAGTCGATGACCTTCGACGCGTCGGCGACATCGGGTGGGCCCGCCACTTCTATCTCGCCGCCCGACTGCCAGAAGCCGCGCACGTTGTAGGTGACCACGACGTACCCGGAGTCGGCGAGTTTCTGTGCCTGGGCCAGGTACTCGACCTGGGGCAGACCCCAGCTCGTGGGCATGACGACCAGCGGGTAGCGGTCGGTGGCGCCGGCCCCGGACGGGGTGACGACGTTGGCCTTGAGGACGGTGCCGCCGTCGCCGGCGATGTCGACGAAGCGGACGGGGTCGGGGGCCGCCTGGGCGGTGGGGGCGAATCCGAGGGCGGTGCCGGCGACCAGGGTCGCCGAGACGGCGCCTACGGCGGTGGTGCGCAGGGCCTTGCGGTGGGGCCCGCCCGTCGCCCGCCGCCCCCCTGTTCGAAGGCGCTTCGCGCCCCTTGGATCCATCGGTCACTCCTCACTCGAGTCAGTGCAAAGTGACCGAACGGTAACCTCGGCCCCTTACTGGGGGTAACCCGTCGGTAAGTTACGTGCCAGTAACGATTGTTGAGCAGTGGAGGGCTTCAGGAGGCGCGGTGTGTATTGCGTGGATTCGTCGCTGCGGCGGCGGGCAGCGCGGTCTGCGCCGCGCGCGTCACGTCCTCCACGAGTTCGACCACGTCCGGGCCGTACGCCTGCGAGTTGATCACCTTGAGCAGCAGCACGAACGAGCTGTTGCCGTACTTGCGGGTCAGGCGCTCGTGGTTGCGGGCCAGGTATCGCGTGGTCGCCTGGTTGGTGATCGAGGTCTGGCCGCAGAACAGGAACACGGGACGGGTGTTCTGGCTGCGCTCCGCCGTGACCCGGGCGAGCAGCGCGTACTCCTCCCTGCCGTTCTCCACGCGGTAGCGCTCGGAGCCGACCTGGAACGCGCCCCGGTCGGGGCCCGGTTCGGAGTCGACGTTCACCCGCACCCCCGGCAGCAGGGAGGACAGATGGGCCGCC
Source organism: Streptomyces sp. NPDC006265 (assembly GCF_040613555.1). Lineage (NCBI taxonomy): Bacteria > Bacillati > Actinomycetota > Actinomycetes > Kitasatosporales > Streptomycetaceae > Streptomyces > Streptomyces sp. NPDC006265. The sequence goes on along the minus strand of NZ_JBEXSH010000028.1, from coordinate 2,149 downwards.
ATCCGGCGGTTGGACGCCGGGCCGCCCACGCAGAACTCGGTGCGCTCCCCGAAGCCCTGGCGTGCCGTGTCGTGCGGGAGTATCTGGGCGTGGGCGTTGCAGTCCTTGATCAGCGCGGCCAGTTCGAGCAGGGCGAACACGTCGTAGCGCATCACCGAGAGTTCGGGGCCTGCCGCGCCCCGGTTCACCACCAGCAGGGACTCGGAGTTGTCCGGAAGCCCGAAGAACACCTGCTTCCTGCGGAGTTTGCGCCGCCACAGGTAGGTGCGGGCCACCCAGCCGAGCGCGGCACTGATACCTGCCGCGACCACACCCAGAACGATGTTGCGCACGTCGTCACTCATGGGCGCGCATGGTAGCGGGCCCGACGCACCGGTGTTCGACGCCTGCCTGACGCGGCCATGGCGATGAATTAAGCTGCGCGGACGGCCTTTGACTGGAGGTGCGGATGCGTCGCCCTGTCGCACGGAATCTGACGGTCCTGGCGGTTTCGGCCGCCGTGGTGGTGTCGGTGGGAGCGGCGGCGCCGCCACCCACCGCGCAGAGCCCCGGCGGTGGGAAATCCCCGCTGGCCGTCGGCTACGGGGGCGCCGTCTCCAGTGTCGATCCCGACGCCTCCGCCGCCGGGATCGAGGTCCTGCGGAAGGGCGGCAACGCCGTCGACGCCGCCGTCGCCACGGCCGCCGCGCTCGGCGTCACCGAGCCCTACTCCGCCGGCATCGGCGGAGGCGGCTACTTCGTCTACTACGACGCCAAGTCCCGCACGGTACGCACCATCGACGGTCGCGAGACCGCCCCGCTGAGCGCCGACGAGAACCTGTTCACCGAGAACGGCAAGCCCCTCGCCTTCGCCGACGCCGTCAGCAGCGGCCTGAGCGTCGGCACGCCGGGCACGCCCGCCACCTGGCAGACGGCACTCGACCAGTGGGGCAGCAAGCGGCTCGCGAGTGTTCTGAAGCCGGCCGAGCGGCTGGCGCGCGACGGTTTCACCGTCGACCAGACCTTCCGCTCGCAGACGGCGTCCAACGAGGCACGCTTCCGCTACTTCCCGGACACCGCCGACCTGTTCCTGCCGGGCGGACAGCTCCCCGTCGTCGGCTCCACCTTCAAGAATCCCGATCTCGCCCGCACGTACGCGGAGTTGGGGCGCAAGGGCGTCGACGCGATCTACCGCGGCCGGCTCGGCCGGGACATCGTCGACACCGTCAACAAGCCGCCGGTCGATCCCGCCTCGGGCTGGAACGCCCGGCCCGGCGACCTGACTGCGAAGGACCTGGCCGCCTACCGCACCAGGCTCCAGGCGCCCACCAAGACCTCGTACCGCGGCCTCGGCGTCTACTCCATTGCGCCGTCCTCGTCCGGCGGTACGACCGTCGGTGAGGCGCTCAACATCCTGGAGCGGACCGACCTGTCCAAGGCGAGCAAGGCGAAGTACCTGCACCGCTTCATCGAGGCGAGCCGGATCGCCTTCGCCGACCGCGGGCGCTGGGTGGGCGACCCCGCCTTCGAGGACGTGCCGACGAAGGAACTGCTGTCGCAGCGGTTCGCGGACTCGCGCGAGTGCCTCATCAAGGACGACGCGGTGCTGACCAGCCCGGTGGCGCCCGGCGATCCCCGTGATCCGCAGCGCTGCGGCTCCGGCGGCACGGCGGCTCCGACGACGTACGAGGGCGACAGCACCACGCACCTGACGGTGGCCGACAAGTGGGGCAACGTCGTCGCCTACACCCTCACCATCGAGCAGACCGGCGGCAGCGGGATCACCGTCCCCGGGCGGGGGTTCATCCTCAACAACGAGCTGACGGACTTCTCCTTCGCCCCGGCGAACCCGGCCGTGCACGACCCGAACCTGCCGGGGCCCGGCAAGCGGCCGCGGTCGTCGATCTCGCCGACGATCGTGCTGGACCGCCACCACCGGCCCGTGGTGGCGCTGGGGTCGCCGGGTGGTGCGACGATCATCACGACCGTTCTGCAGACGCTCACCGGGTTCGTCGACCGGGGGCTGCCGCTGGTCGACGCGATCGCGTCGCCGCGGGCCAGCCAGCGCAATGCCGCGCAGACGGAGCTGGAACCGGGGCTGTACGACAACGCCGGGTTGAGGAAGCAGCTCGAGGCGATCGGGCACTCCTTCAAGGCGAACCCGGAGATC